>JBDTDY010000105.1:0-18072 GCA_039922835.1 Ornithinibacter sp. | reverse complement strand
ACGACCTCGCGCGGGGCCCCGGCCCAGTCCACCGCTGCGGCGATGGCCACGACGATGGCGTTGGCCTCGGCGGCATCCCTGGCCCAGTGCACCGTCGCGCCTGCGTCGGTGAGCCGCGCCTCAAGCTGCACGAGGTAGTCCTCGAGGTGCGCGAGGACATCATCCTTGATCTCGGCACCGCGCAGCCGCAGCTCCTCCCAGTTCTCGACCTCAGCCACGACGGCCGCCCGTTTCGCTCGGATGGTGGAGGTGGCGTGCCCGAGGTTACGGCGCAGCTGCGGATCCGCGACCGCGATGCGAGCCGCCTCCGGGAAGGCCGGCATCCCCACGAACGTGCCCGTCATCGGTTCTCTCCTTCGGCCAGGGCACTCCACGGTGATTCCTCTGTCGCGGCAAGCACCTCGGCGAGGTGCACCGTGCGCACCCCGGCGCGCTGACGCGACAGGAGCCCCCCGATGTGGGCCAGGCAGGAGTTGTCCCCGGCGACGAGCACCTCCGCCTCGGTGGAGCGCACGTGTCGCGCCTTGTCCGATCCCATCGCCACCGACACGTCGGAGTTCTTCAGCGCGAATGTCCCACCGAAGCCGCAACACTCCTCGGCTGCGGGAAGGTCCACCAGAGAGATCCCCCGCACCGCCCGCAGCAGCTGCAGCGGCCGATCACCCACTCCGAGCATCCGCATCGAGTGGCAGGTGGGGTGGTAGGTGACCCGGTGCGGGAAGTAGGCGCCCACGTCGGTCACCCCAAGGACGTCGACGAGGAACTCACTCAGCTCGTACACCTTCGGGGTCACCTCGGCCACGGCACGCTCGAGGCCGGTGTCACCACTTCGCCGGGCCAGGCCTGCGAACTGGTGACGCACCGACCCGGTGCACGACCCCGAGGGGACCACCACTGCGTCGTAGGCACCGAACACATCGACGAAGGAACGCACGAGCGGGACGGCCTCCGCGGCATACCCCGTGTTCGTGAACATCTGCCCACAGCACGTCTGGGCCCTCGGAAACTCGACCCGACAGCCGAGCCGCTCCAGCAGGGTCACCACCGCCTTCGGGGTCAGCGGCCACAGGGTGTCGTTGAAGCACGTGGCGAAGAGGGCTGTCCGCATCCCGACAGTGTGCCCAGTCATCGAGTGTTTCTCTCCCTGGTCTCGTGAAGTCACGCCTGGCGAACCGGCGTCGACCACGGTTGGTGGCACGACGGCGACTCCTCACGAGACTGGATGCCGGGGCCTTCGGACGGTTGACGCGGGCGGGCGGGCGGCCCCTCCCCCGATCCCGCTGGTGATCGTCGTCCCGTGTCCGCGCGGTGATCGGGGTCGTCGCCGGGCGGTGCACAAGCATCTACGGTTTCACCCATGATGCGGTCGACGCGAACAGCGGCCCACCCACCCGGCCCGCAGAGTCTGCGCCGGGTGATCTCGCAGCATCGAGTCGCCCTCGCCGTGACCCTCGGCAGTTGTGCCACCATGCTGGCCCTGGTCAGCTGGTTCCTCGCCTCGGCGCCCCTGACTGGGGTGGAGCCACGAGGTGGGTTCGTCGATTGTGGGCCAGCTCTCCTCGGCCGACCGAGCCCCCTTCCCGATCCAGCCTGTGCCGGTGCCTACTGGCCCCTCGTTCCGCTCAGCGTCACCCTGGGAGTCTTGTCCGTTGTGGGCCTGACCACCGCGGCGTGGATCGTGATCCGCCTGCGCCCAAGCCACCGCCACCGCGCCTGACACACCCTCTTCAGGCGTTCGAGCAATCTCGACGCGAAGGGACTGTCAGCAGGAGGGGTCCTCCTCTCCCACACGGGTGTGCCGTGGAACGGCACGACAGGTGGTTCTGGCTCTGTCGGCATCCGCCGGCAGAAGGGCCGGTCTGGCCGCGACCAGAGGCGTGGAACTACCTGCGACCGAAGAAGCCACCCCAGACCCGACGTGGCGTCCGTCTCGTCGAGGAGGGTCCCGCGTGCTGAGCAGCGTCGCTCTTGGCCACGGCATCCACTCCCACGACAATTCCTTGGCGCGAGTTGGCGCGAACGGGCACCTCGATGCCGCCCTGCTTGCTGACCTTGACCGCCTGGACGGTCTTCCACAGATCGGAACCAAACCCACCCTTTGGCATGACGCCCCTCCATCCTGTGGTTCAGTATGACCCGCCTCCATACCGCGGTCAGGTCCAGAAGCGTCCTGACAGTTGCCGGGGGGCCAAGGCGGGTAGCTCGTGCCCGTCTGCGGGCCGTCCCGCAACCAAGCGCTCGCACTCGGCGAGCACCTCGCCACCAGCGGCAGTCGAGCCGTCGTCAGCGACGAGGAGCGGGGCGCGGGGTGAGCCCAGCTCGGACCACTGGTGATGCCAGTCGCGGATGAGGTGGAAAGCCACCGTCGTGATCGGGCCACGAGCCGAGGTCACCGCGTAACCCCAGTCATGCAAGGGTTGGGAGCTGGAGGTGCCGTTGCGAATGGTGTCACCCAGCACCCCCCGCAGCACCTCCGGGTTGCCGATGTCGAGGCCCCGCACCCAATAGGCCCGAAACAGCTCCCGGCGAGCCCGCTCTGCCACACCCGCCCCGTACGCCTCTGCGTAGCCGGCCACCGCTGCCCGGGTACTGGCCAGGAACGAAGGAGACCGGCCCGGCAGGACCTCGCCCGGTATCCGGTGGGAGTTCATGTCGCCCCACCGGCTGGTGAGAGCGTCCACCTCGCGATGTCCGGTGCGCAGCCCGGTGAGCGGCAACCCCGGCTGATGCTCGACGGCTCTCCAGTCGACGGCGTAGGGGGTGCCTTCCAGCACGTCGGCACGCCAGCTCGTCAGATAGCACAGGGGGCACGTGAAGTCGCCGTAGATGATCACGCACGCACCTCCTCTTGACGCCTCGATGGTGGATCGGAGTCCGTACCGATCGGATCGATGCATTTAAAGTACAGACGTCATCATAACTCCCCCGGCACTGTGCGAGCGGGTGCTGTTCTCGACGTTGCGATCGATCCGGCTGACTCCCAAGCGACCGGAGCCAGACGGACCGCACCGCCTCCCCTTCAGTTTGCGTCCCTGACCTCTTGGCCCCGACGTACGACTGGGAACCCAGCCTGATGGGCCCCTGTTGCACATGAAGCGGCGTATGATTGCGGCGACGCACGGAAGAAGTGGATGAGCCATGACTGCACCTACCAACACTGACGAGAAGGCGTTTCGTGAGGCGGTCGCAGAACTGGACGGTCTCGCAGAGAACTCGCTCGGCGGTGCCGAGGGACTGGACCGGGCATCATGCTCACCGGCCGTCGTCTACCTCGCCCGAGTGGGTATGGGTGCTGCGACCCGCGGGTGTTCCGCGCAGGGCTGGCGAGAAGAAGTCACCAAGAGCTGGGGGCCGGACGCCGACCAACAGCTCGACGCGGCCGAGGAGTGCATGCATCGTTCGGGTCTGTGGCCGTGGCCGTGAGCAACTGATCGCCCACGGCACACCCACGTGCTCGGGTCCTGACCTGGCTGCCTGAAGCAGTCGTCATCGGCGTCGTGGCCACGACGCGCCCCTGACGGGCCGACCCCATCACCCCCCTGCCGTTGGGCGCTCAGGCCGGGGCGTTGTCGGTCTCCAGGAGGTGCCGTAGGACGTACTGGAGGATTCCGCCGTGGCGGAAGTAGGCCTTCTCGGCCGGGGTGTCGATGCGCACCTTGGCGGAGAACTCTCGGCGTGCGCCACCGCTCTCGGCGCGAATCGCGACGCGGTCGGGGACGGTGCCTGCGCCGGTCAGACCACTGATCGAGAAGACCTCCCTTCCGGTGAGCCCGATGCTCTGAGCCGACTCTCCCTCTTGGAACTGCAGTGGAAGCACTCCCATGCCGATCAGGTTCGACCGGTGGATCCGTTCGAAGGAGACTGCCAGAACCGCCTTGACCCCGAGCAGTAGCGTTCCCTTCGCGGCCCAGTCTCGCGAAGATCCTGATCCGTAGTCAGCGCCGGCGATCACCATGAGTGGCACACCCGCGGCGTCGTAGCCGGTGGCGGCATCGAAGATGCTGGTCTGCTCACCGCTGGGCAGGAAACGGGTGAAGCCACCTTCTACTCCGGGGAGGAGCTGGTTGCGCAGCCTGATGTTGGCGAACGTGCCTCGGATCATCACCTCGTGGTTACCGCGCCGGGAACCGTAGGAGTTGAAGTCACCCGGTGCGATGCCCTGCTCGATCAGGTACCGGCCTGCGGGAGAGTCCTCCTTGATGGCGCCAGCGGGTGAGATGTGGTCGGTGGTCACGGAGTCACCGAGCATGACCAGCACTCTGGCGTCGACGATGTCTTCGAGCGGCTCGGGCTCGCGAGGCATGCCATCGAAGAACGGTGGCGAACGAACGTAGCTCGAGGAGGGCTGCCACTGGAACATGTCGCCCGAAGGAAGGTCGAGACTCTTCCAGTTCTGGTCACCCGAGAACACATCGGCGTAGCCATCGGAAAACATCTTGGCCTCGACGAACCGCTCCACGACATCACTCACCTCTCGCGTGGTCGGCCAGATGTCACGCAGGTAGACCGGCGTGCCGTCGTGACCCTTCCCGAGGGGGTCGCTGGTCAGGTCCACCTGCATGCTCCCGGCGAGTGCGTAGGCGATGACCAGCGGCGGCGACATCAGGAAGTTCATCTTG
This sequence comes from Ornithinibacter sp., assembly GCA_039922835.1. Taxonomy (GTDB): domain Bacteria; phylum Actinomycetota; class Actinomycetes; order Actinomycetales; family Dermatophilaceae; genus Fodinibacter. The sequence continues at coordinate 13,453 of JBDTDY010000105.1, read as the reverse complement.
GTCTGCGCGTGGATGCGTCCCTCGAAGTTGCGGTTGCCCGACAGCACCGCGCTCACGTTGAGGTCATGCTCGTTGACGGCATCACTGACCTGTGGGATGAGCGGACCGGAGTTGCCGATGCAGGTCGTGCACCCGTAGCCGACCAGGTCGAAGCCGAGGTCGTTGAGGTAGGGCGTGAGCCCTGACCGGTCGAAGTAGTCGGTCACCACGCGGGAGCCAGGCGCGAGAGAGGTCTTCACCCACGGCTTGACGCTCAGTCCGCGCTCGACCGCCTTCTTGGCCAGCAGGCCCGCGGCGACCATGACGAATGGGTTCGAGGTGTTGGTGCACGAGGTGATCGCGGCGATCACGACCGACCCGTGGTCGATGCTCGCTTTGGTGCCATCGTCGAAGGTCATCTCGGTGGGGTCGGAGGGCCATCCGTGGGCGTCAGCCAAGGTGCACGACTGTCTCGGCTGGTCAGTCAGGTGGTCCCCGGTGACCGCGACCGGGTCACTGGCCGGGAAGGACTCCGCGGATGCCTCGTCGAGACCGGTGGGTCCAGTCCTGGGCGACGGCTGTGTGTGGTCGGCCAGCAGGCAACGAATGTCGTGTTGCGCAGACGTCAACGAGATCCGGTCCTGTGGCCGGGTCGGTCCCGCGATCGACGGTTCGATGGTGGCCAGGTCGAGCACCACGCTCTGGGAGTAGGCGGCCTCGTGGTGTGGGTCGTGCCACAGACCCTGACGCCTGGCGTAGGCCTCGACGAGGGCGACCTGCTTCTCGGAGCGCCCGGTCAGTCGCAGGTACCTCAGTGTCTCGTCATCGATCGGGAAGATTGCGCAGGTCGAGCCGTACTCCGGACTCATATTGCCCAACGTCGCCCGGTTCGCGAGTGGCACGTTCGCCACCCCGGGCCCGTAGAACTCCACGAACTTTCCGACCACCCCGGTCTGGCGCAGCAGGTGCGCGACCGTCAGGACCAAGTCTGTCGCGGTGGCACCGTCGGGGAGTTCGCCGGTCAGTTTGAAACCGAGGACCTGCGGGATCAGCATGCTCATCGGTTGGCCGAGCATCGCAGCCTCGGCCTCGATGCCGCCCACGCCCCACCCGAGCACCCCGAGCCCGTTGACCATCGGGGTGTGTGAGTCGGTCCCGACCAGGGTGTCGGGGTAGGCCATCAAACCGTTGGCACCCTCCCTGGTGAAGACCACCCTGGCGAGGTACTCCAAGTTCACCTGATGGCATATCCCGGTGTCCGGTGGCACCACCAGAAAGTCGTCGAACGACTGTTGCGCCCAGCGCAGGAGCTGGTACCGCTCCTGGTTGCGCTCGAACTCCAGATCAGCGTTGCGTCGGAAGGCGTCCGAGCGACCGAACACGTCCGCGATCACGGAGTGGTCGATGACCAGCTCCACCGGCACCAGGGGATTGATCTTCTGCGGGTCTCCACCGAACGACTTCATCGCGTCGCGCATCGCCACCAGATCGACCACGCACGGCACCCCGGTGAAGTCCTGAAGGAGCACGCGCGCGGGCGTGAACTGGATCTCGGTGCCATGTTCCAGGGCCGGATCCCACGCTGCCAACGCACGCACCTGGTCGCCGGTGACGATGACGCCGTCCTCACAGCGGAGCAGGTTCTCGAGCAAAACCTTGAGGCTGTAGGGCAGGCCCTGCGCCCCCTCCACCCGGTCAAGGGCGTAGATCTCGTAGGACTCGTCGCCGACCCGGAGCTGGTCTCGCGCTCCGAAACTGTTCAGGGTTTCGCTCACGTCATCTCCGATGATTCTTCGGGTTCTCCAGACGAACGAGATCAGGATGCGTAGGACATGAGCGTAGCCCTCACACGCTGCTCCCGTCATCGTTCGGGCCGTGAGTGTTCGGGTCCATACGGGTGGTGGGAGGTCACCGTCGACCACATCGTCGTTGACTCGAGGAGGGCGTGCCGACGTCGGCTCCGTCACTGGCAGGCTGGCCGGATGCCGGGATGCCGGGTCGACGTGTCAGCCGTTCAGCCAACCCTGGACCTGACCTTCCCGACCCTCGAGCTCGGGGAGTTGAACATCGTCGCAGCGCCCCTACGTGTTCATCCAGATCCCTGGCGCCCCCGAAGGGCTGCCCGCCATCGATGACTGCACCTTCACCGGCACCGTGACGCCGCTGTTCTCAGCGAGCATCACCAGGCCAGCGCCGAGGCGCTCGCCTGGTTGTCGAGGAACTCGTGGGAGGCCTGTTGTCAGGCAGCCGCGTGGACCACTGCGGTCTTGGTCGGCACCCCGTCCAGGCGAACAGCCGACCCTGGTGGGCGCCGATGTCCACCAGGCGGGTTTCAGCCGCAATGAGGGTCAGTCATCGACGCAGCACCTCGGCGAGCACGACGGCCTCGCTGATGTCGACGCGCTTGCTGGCCGTGAGCAGGGTCAGCACCCGTCTCTTGGCCAGCTCACCCAGGTGGGCCAGCGCCTCGGCCCGCTCCGGCTCCGCGAGCTCGTCGCGGTATCGGCGGCCGAACTCCTCGAATCGCTCCGGGTCGTGGCCGTACCACTTGCGCAGCCCGGTGGACGGTGCGATCTGCTTGCACCACTCGTCCAGGTCTGCGCGCTCCTTGGTCAGCCCGCGCGGCCAGATCCGGTCGACCAACACCCGCAGCCCATCCCCACGCTTGCGCGGGTCATAGGGTCGCCCCACCTTCACCGCGTGCTTGTCAGCGATCACGTGACCCTCCCAGGTCGCTTCCTCGGTTCAGTACAGCAGGCTCGGGTGGACCCGGTCCAGCAGCTCCTCGCCGGCCAGGGAGGGGCGCGGGTTCTCCTCGAACAGGGCCACGATCCCTCGCTCTCCCGCTCCGACCAACCGCATCATGGGCTGAGCAACACGTTGGGCAAACGCCCCGGTGGGCTGTCCACCGGCGCCGGCTCGGTGGCGAGCACTGAGGGTGCTGTGGCTGGTGTGTCGATGATGTGAGGGCGCGTGGCCACGCCGGCGCCACAGCTCGGGCGGGGCCCCCCCAGCTCGGCATCCTCGTCATGCTCGAGTAGCGTGCTCACGGCCTCCTCGACGCCGGAGTGCTCACGCAATAGGCTGACAACAAGCACACCATCCTCCGTTCCACCGGTCCCAAGCCCTCCAAGAAGGGCGTGTTGACGTCACGACCGCCCAGCAGCCACCTACCGAGGCGTCAGGAGCCAGGAGCCATGGCAACCGAATCCGCGTTCATCGTCATTGGGGGCGGCGAAGCAGGCGGCACCGCCGTGCAGACGCTGCGCGAAGAAGGATTTGATGGACGGATCGTGCTCGTCGCCGCCGAGGAGCATCTTCCCTACGAACGCCCCGCCCTGTCGAAGGCCTACCTTCGAGGAGACCCGTACACGTCCGAGGGATCGCTGAGGGACGGGGAATGGTACGACGACCACCGGATCGACCTGCGTCTCGGACGGCGTGCAGTAACGGTGAACCGCCACCACCATGAGGTCACGCTCGATGACGAGGCGACCCTGCGCTACGACAAGCTGCTGATCGCCACCGGCGCACAACCGCGGCGACTGGAGGTGTCGGGGGCGGCACTGGCGGGCGTGCATTACCTGCGCACGCTGGAAGACTCCGACGTGCTTGCCGCAGCCTTGGACGCGACCCCAGAAGTGGTCGTGGTCGGTGCCGGCTGGATCGGGCTGGAGGTGGCTGCGACTGCACGCGCGAAGGGCTGTTCGGTCACGGTCCTGGAACACAACGACACCGCCCTGCACACCTCGATGGGTCCCCGCATGGGCAGGTTCTTCAGTGACCTGCACCGCGGGCACGGTGTCGCCTTCCAGTTCGGCGAACGCGTCACCGGCATCCGCGGAACCACCACGGTGGAAGCCGTGATGACCGGCAACGGCCACGAGCTTCCCGCTGACGTCGTGGTCGTCGGTGTCGGGGTCCGCCCCGACACCTCACTCCTGGAGAAGGACCTGCTCGCCGATGACGGCGGCGTGCGCGTCGACCAGCAGATGCGCACGCAGGACCCGGATGTATTCGCGGCCGGAGACATCGCGAGCGTTGCGAACCCTCTCTACGGCAGGCGGATTCGGGTTGAGCACTGGGCCAATGCACTGATGGACGGACACATCGCCGCGAAGTCCATGTTGGGACGTCCCTCTCAGTTCGACCCGGTGCCGTTCTTCTTCAGCGACCAGTACGACATCGGGATGGAGTACGCGGGATGGGTCGACGCCGCGACTGCTGATGAACCCGTCATCCGAGGCGACCTGCAGGCCAACACCTTTCACGCGTTCTGGGTGGTCGACGACGTCGTGCTGGCCGGAATGCACGTCAACAGCTGGGAGGAGGGCATCACACCAGTCCAAGAACTGATCCGTCACCGAGTCCGGGTGGACACCGCGCGGCTTGCCGACCCCGGGGTGCCCCTCACGGACCTGATGCCGTCGTCGCACCCAGCACTCTGACGGACGGCTCCACAGACAGGTGGACCCGGGCACAGACGTGAACACCTCGCCCAATGCCGAGCCGCACCTGACCCACTTGGACGGTGTACGGCAGTGATGACGTTCTCACCGCTGCCCCAAGGACGGTACGACGGCGACGGGGCCCTGCGCGTGCTCGAGCACAATCGGGGCGACGGAGTCGTGCACGAGTTCCCTGAGGTGCCCCATCCGCTGGTGCCCGACGACCACCAGGTCGTGGTCGCGTGAGGCGAGGACGAGGTGGTGGTCAACGGAACCGGAGACCATCCGTACCTCGAGCGCGACGTCCGGGTAGAGCTCGGCCATCCCGGCCAAGGACTCTGCGACGAGGGCGCGCTCGGCACTCAGGTCCGGCGGGGGCGCATCATCGTGCAGGCTCGTGACGGGCGGCGCCGTCCAGGTGCAGTGCAGGACGGTCACCGTGTCTCCGCGGAAGGCGGCCATCCGGCAGGCGAACTCGATGGCCGGAATCGAGTGGGGTCTCCCATCGACCCCGACCACGATCTGGTGGTCCGACCGGGGCGACGCATGGGCACGCCACACGACGACCGGGCACGAAGCGTGCCTGGAGACCGAAACGCTGACCGACCCCAGGAGAAGGCTGGCGATCGGACCCCGCCCTCGGGAGCCGACGACGATCGTCGCGGCGTGTTCGCTGAGATCGAGCAGGACCGCCCGGGGGTCGGCCACGCTCAGGACGTGGTGGACCTCGATCTCCGGGTGACGATCTCGCGCCCGAGCCGCGGCAGTGGTGAGTATCAGCTGGGCGGCTGCGTGGGCGTCATCCAGAAGTCGGGTGACCTCCAGGTCACCCGCCGGATAGACGGCCAGGGTCGACGGGGACACCGGGGCGGTGGCATGCACGACGATCAGTGGTCGCGACTCAAGGGCGGCCTGGTCCGCCGCCCAGTCGATTGCGCCCTCCGAGAACGTGGAGCCGTCCGTTCCCACGACGATGCTTCCCGGGGTGAACTGGGCTACGTCCATGGTGAGCACGACCCTCTCTGTGCCTCCACCGAAGGCACTGCCGTCGGAAGTACCTGGCCGATGCAACCAGTGCGTCCTTCGACCACCTGCATCCTCCCACGGCGCGTCCACGAGGTCACCGGTTGCAGGAACCGGACCGACGGGAGTAGCAGGCCGACGAGGGACCGGGTGTCAATCACCACCAGGACGACGCCGGGCTCTCCCCGGGGGGACCCCCCATGCTGGTTGACTGCCCCATCGTCATCGACACCACGGTGCCGGCCGACCTCCGTTGCTATCGGCGGCGTGGGATGGTGTCGACCTTGTCCCAGCCGCGGCGGCGAGACCTGGAGCCCTCGTGCGCATCGCGGGTTCGGTACAGGATGTACGGACGGAAGATGTAACCCAGCGGTGCGGTGAAGACGTGCACAAGACGCGTGAAGGGCCACAGCGCGAACAAGGCGATGGCAAGGAGTGCATGGATCTGGAAGCTCAACGGCGCAGTGACCATCAGGTCCGGTTTGGGGGTGAAGTAGAAGATGCTGCGGAACCAGATCGACACGCCTCCTCGGTAGTTGTAGTCCCCCACGAGTTGGGAGGCGGTGTTGATGAGTCCCACGCCGATCACCAGGTCCAGCAAGAGGTACATCAGCTTGTCCATCCGGCTGGTCGCGCCGTGCGCGGCCTTGGTGAACCGCCGCCGATAGACGAGCCCGGCGAACCCGACGACTGTGCAGACCCCGGCAATCGCTCCGATGGAGATGGAAATGAAGTGGTACATCGCCTCCGAGATGCCCACCGCCTCGGTCCACCTTTCCGGGACACCCAGGCCCATGACGTGGCCCAGGAAGACCGCCAAGATCCCGAAGGGTTCGGCACGCCCACGGCGGCCGCGGGCAACTGACGTCGCTGAACGGCGCGTACTCGACAAGGTTGTGAGAGGAACCACCACCGTGCGGGGAGTTCGAACGCCGTGGCTAGGCTCCCTGAGCGCACGGTGTCGTTGAGCACGATGGCGAATTTTCGATTGCTGTTCTGGCGCGCCGAGGTGGACCCGCACGGGCCGTGCAACCGGTAGGAGTCGCCGCGCAGCTTGAGCCACGGCGTCGTGGCCCGCCTCCCGCATCGCCGCGAAGGCGTCATGGAGCTTCATGTCCGACGAGCCGCTCAACTGATGGAATGCGTACAGATTCTCGCGGGCCCCAGCCGTCTCAAGGGCTGCGGACACCTTCCCGAGGGCGTCGATCGTGGCGTCAGTGACACCGTCCGGGGTCTGGTGCTCAGGCTCGGGCAGGTCATCGCCCGGGATCGGGTCGGTTATTGCAGAAGGAATGACACAGCGCCACAATGCGCTCCTGGGTGGAACAACACCTTCACCTCACCTCGAGGCGCGACGCGACAAGTGTTCCCCGTCGAAGTCGAGGAGTCCGAGCGCGTCGAACTCCTGGAGCCAACCTTTCATGGGCCATGTCCCCCACCTGGCGTGGAAGAGGGCGGCATTGCGGATGATGTCGTCGAGGTGCTCCACTGGCGGGGTCGTCACGAGGTGGTGCTGGTGGTAGACGTCGGCGCCTCCCACCCACACGAGTTCCACGCCCGAAGCGTCTGCAATCCTGCCGAGGTCGGTGTCTTCGCCTCCGTAACCGATGTAGTCCTCGCAGAACCCCCCGACAATGTTCCAAGTGGCTGGAGTGAGGGCGACGCTCAGGGACCAGAAGAGGTTCATGTCACCTCTTCGCTGCACAGCGTCTGAGGGCGGGTCTGGTCGAACTGGGTGCGGGTGCCGCAGCGCTTCGAGCCCCGCAGGGTGTCCGGGCAGCGCAACATCTTCGGGGAGATAGGTCACGGGTCCGCACAGGAGAGAGGGACCGGTTGCCGCAGCCGCTGCGACGTAGCGGTCGATCGTGCCCACCCCCGCCAGGCAGTCAACGTCGAGCAACACAACCAGTTCCGCGCCCTCTGTGAGCGCGTGATTGACCCCCTCATTGCGCGCGGACGACAGCGGCAGCCCGAGTGGGTGCCCCGGTACGTCAAGAACTCGCACCACACGCTGCCCCCGATGCAGAGTGCAGATGGGCCCGACCTCGAGGTCATCGATGGCCACCACCACGTGCGAGGTACTCGGGTCGGAGATGGCAAGACCACGCAGTTGATTGGCAAGGTGCTCGTGTCTACCGTGCACCACCGTCACGACCCAGACATCAGCCATGCGCGACACCTTCGATCGCAGCCGCCGCCCGAGCGGCGGAGCCTTCCGTCTGCCACGTCGACCACCGGGAGTGTCGCGCGACGGCCTCGCACACGAGGTGGTCCCATCGTGTGCTGGGAACGGCGCGGTGAACGGGCACCGCCAAGCCCAAACGATCGAGTTCGCTTGCCATGAAATGCTGCTCTGCATATGGACGCGACTGCGCAACCACGATGGTGGGGACGTCACAACGCGCGACATCAGCGATGGCGTTCTGGCCCGCGTGGGTGACGACGACACGAGCGGTGTTCAGGACCGTCCCGACGTCCTCGACCCAGCGCTTCCCGCCGACCTCGACCCACCGCATGTGCGGTGTGTGACGTCGGAGGTCGTCCACGAACGGCTGCTCCCACCCGTCGCGGCCGCTGAGAACCACCCCACCAGTTCCTCGCTCTCCTCGCCGGTGGAGGGAGGAGACTCCGCCGACGTGGTGAACCTTGGAGCCGAACTGGTCCAGACCGGGGCAGAGCGTGGCGACTCGTGGCCACGGCGCCACTATCGCCGTCGCGCACTGGTAGCCCAGCTGGTGCGCGGAATCGGATCGGTCTCCGGGCTGGCCCACCACAACTGTCGGGACCCCCAGCAACCGCATCACGAGGGTGACCTCCACCGACACGTCCACCACGACGACGTCGGGACACGTCTTGTCAACCCATCGGGCGACCTGCGCCATCCGCGTCGAGAAACCGTTCTGACCCAACGGTGCCCAGTGCAATGCTCCCCCGGCATCAGGGTCTCGCCACGGGGCATGGTGCTCTTCGTCGTCGCGGGGCAGGTGCAGCCCGGGCTGCCCTCCCAGGTCAGAGCCGATCGGCACGACCTGGTGTCCTCGCTCTCGAAGGGCCCGGGACACGACGCGGGCACGGGTGCGGTGACCTGCTCCGACGTGGTGCACGTAGTAGCCGATCACCATGTGGCCACTGCCTCCTGGTAGAGGTCCTCGTATGCCGTGGCCATGGCCTCGGCGCTGAAGCGACGGCGCGCGGCCTCCCGTACGCGCCCTCTCGGAAGCACACTGGCGCGTTCGATGCCGCGCGCCAGGTCTTCGCTCAGCGTGTGGTCCCCGTCACTGGTGGGTGCAACGAGCACGCCCATCTCCTCGTCGACGACACCCAGGAGTCCGCCTCGGCCGATGGCCACCACCGGTGTGCCGGTGAGCGCGGCCTCGACCGCCACGAGCCCGAATGGTTCCTCCCACCGGGGTGTCACCAGCGCGACCCCGGCGCGCCCGAGTTCGAGCCCGGTCTCGCGGTGGGTCAGATGGCCGGCGTAGGTCACCTTCGGCCCGAGTTCCGGCGCGATCCTCTCTGCGAACCATTCCCGGTCGCTGAGCGGGCCGACCAAGGTGAGTGCACGTCCGCTGGCACGGGCAGCCAAAATCGCCACGTCGGCCCCCTTCTCCGGAACCATCCGCCCGACCCAGACGAGGCCCTCGCCACCGCAACCCTCCTCGAAAGCGCTGACGTCGACGCCGTTGGCGACGACGCGCATGCGGTGAGGAGGGACGCTGGTCCACGCCGCGGCCAGAGCGTCGCTCACAGCGACGAACGTCGTCCTCGGGTCGGCAAGAGAGACACCGATCTCCATCCACGGAAACGGCGGGGTGTGCAACGTGACGACCAAAGGTCGGTCCACCGCGGAACCAGCAACCAGCGGCAGGTGATGTAGTGAGGAGTTGTGCACCACGTCGACCCCTCCGGCGCGCCGCATGAGGTCCGCAACCACGAACAGGAAGGCGTGCTGGTCTGAGAGGAACGACGGCTCCGGGAGGTTGATGTCCGACGCCGCGACACAGGAGAGTTCCGGAACAGCGGGATGAAGGACCAACTCGTCCGCGTATCGAGGATCCGATCCCGGCGCCGCATACAGAAGCACGTGATGCCCCCGGACGCGCAAAGCGCGGGCGAGGGTTGCGACGTGGGACTCCTGACCACCAGCGAAGGGTTCACAGATGGGGTGGCGTGAGGGACCGAGTAGAGCGATCCGCATCACGTCACCGGATCCAGACGGGAGAGAAACGTCGCGAAACCACCGTGGACACGACTGCTCAGACGCCCTGACGTACGCACCCGGACGGTGTCGGTCGCGACCCACCGCTCAGTTCCAGCCCTCACCCGAGCGACGACGCCGGCATCCTCGTGGAGAGTGAGGTCACCGAACCCACCCACCGCACGCCAGTGCGAGCCCCTGATGCCCAGATTCGCTCCATGAACGTGGGGATGGCCCTCCCCGAGGTCGTGCAGGTCGCGCCAGTGAGCGTCACGTGTCGCGTCGAGCTCTCCCTGTGCCGCCCCCACCCCCGGGGTATCTGTGCTCACCGAGAATGCTCCGTGCTCACCAACCACGACCTCGGAACGATCCGTGCACCGATCGAGCCCGACGCAGACGATGGTGGCGATGTCCGGCCGAGACAGCAGAAGTGCCTCGACCGCAGTGCCAATCCTCGTCAAGCACCCCGAGAGCGACCCCTCTTCGTTGTTGGCCGGTACAGCCACCACCAGGTGCTCGATAGTGTTCACGCCGGCCAATCGAGGGTTGCCTCGGCGTGGCTCATCGACGCCGACCCTGAGGGCCTCCCCGCCGGGGTTGCGAGGAGCGTTTCGTCGGACACCGGGACAACGTCACCGGACATCACGAGATGATGGCGTCGACGGTCTTCTTCAGCGCGCTCGGCTGCTCCGGGCGCCTGGGAGCCTTCGTCTTCGCGGTCGCGAGCTCCTCACCGATCTCGCGCAGTTGGGTGCGGGTCAACCCCTCGCGAACCTTGGGGAACCAGTCCGCCTCCTCCTCCTCGATGTGATGGGTCACGTTCTCGATGAGCACGGTGGTCTTGGCCTCGAAACGCTCATCGCCCGGGCCCAGGCCTGACAACTCCATCACGAGGACATCCGCGACGTGGTGCTCCTCATAGGACTCCAGGACGTCCTGCTCGAGTTCGGGAAGCAACGCCCGCACCCGCGGGTACATCACCTCGTTCTCGATGTAGGTGTGCACCGTGAGGAGCTCGATCACCTTCTCCACGATCTTGCCCTTGCGAGCCGGCGTCGTCGTGGACTTCTGGAACTCCCGAAACAGCGCCCGGACCTCCTTGTGGTCCTCACGCAGCATGACAATGGCATCTTGGGACATGACACTCCTTGGGATCGTTGGCCCGCGAAGGGCGGGTGCTTCTGCATCGAACGTACCCACGCTCGGTCAGCGAGAAACCTCTGAAATGACCCGCGCGGGTCGGTGAGCCGGCTGAGCGGAACGGGGCGGGACGAGCACCGGAACGCGCTTCCAGCCACTCAGGGGCGGCACGGGGTCCACGACGGCGTGGGACGAGGGCTGTGATTCGGTCCACGGGGGTTGTCCTTCCCGCCAAGATCGTGATCCTGAGGGCCCCTGCGGACGAATCCGCGCTGTGGGTTGTTGGGCTGCGTCCGAACCTCTGCCGTCAGCTGCCGATGGTGTAGTCGATCGGTTTGCAGGTACCGCCGTTGGATTTCTCGGCTGAACATGCCGTCAGTCCGACGTGGAGGTCCATCTCCGCTCGGAAGGTGATGAGGTCACCGGCCTTCGAGGTCGGGGGGTCGATGTGCAGGTCGCCGCTGGCGTCGGTCCAGACGTTCATGAAGATGTTCAAGGTGGTGCTGATCTGGTCGGGGTGCACATCGAAGGGCGCCAGCCCGCGACACAGGTTGTCGAAGCAGCTGGGGTGCGGAGCGCCAAGCAGGTCAGGATAGAGGATGTCGAAGGTCTCCTGACTGCAGGGCGTGAGCACGAAGTCGTGCCGGCCGCACGTGTCCTGCGTGATGGTGAGCATGGGCCGGCTCCGGTTGCTGTAGAGGGTGTCTCCGGTGCTGACGTAGATGCCGTTGCGGTAGTCGATGGTTCTTCCGCTGGAGAGCCACTCGCCATGATCTAGCGCTGAGAAGGCGAACAGGTCGCTGACCTGGCCCCCCATGGGGTCCACGACGGTGAGGGTCTGCCCTGCGACGAGCGGGAACCCGGTTCCGGTCTGTGGTTCGATCCTGTTCATCGCTGCTCCTGCGCGAAGGGGGCGACCCAGTCCTCATCGACCGCACGCCCGGCATACTGGCGTGCTTCCGAACCGTATCCGTGGTCGGAGACCATCGGGTTGATGCTGCCCTGCAACTGCTCGTCGCGCGCCCGGATCATGTCACGCATCCGCTCGAACTGGCCGGAGGTGCGCAATGCCTCGAACTGCGCGTGCAGGTTGAAGACCAGGGTTGGCGAGACGGACCGTCTGGCGATGCGCGAGGAGTGGGGGTGTAGACCGACGACGAAGTAGGCCGTGCTTCCCAACGAATAGGCGAAGTGGTCATCGGTGGGATCAGCGGAGACGTCAGAGTTCCACGCCTGCTCGTCGGCGGCATGCAACAGGCGCAGCTGAGCCCACAGCAACTCCTCGAACTCCTTCTCGGTGAGCGCCATGGGCGCGCGGAAGATCGCGACGAAAGACGCGAACCCGGCGTGGGCATCGACCTTCTCGGCGAACCGCGCGAGATCCGACAGCAACTCGACGGTGGCCGCCTGGCTGGCGAGCTCGTCGTAGACCCGGACGACCGCGTGCTCCCGCCGGAACACCGACCGGGCCCCGAGACATGGGAACCCCTCGCTGGCCACCATCGCCCCTATCGACTCGCGCAGGACCTCCTCCTCCGCGGTGACCGGATCCCCATGGTCAACGTGGTTGCGGGCGGTCTCGACCGAGGCCGAGTCCAGCGCAACGTCGTCGATGAAGCCCTGGCCCACCCACCTGAGCTTCTCCGTGTGGCTACAGGGGACGTTGTCACCCACGACGTTGTCGGGGTTGCCCCGGCTGGTGCTCATGCTGGACTCCTGGCGGTGTGGAGGGATGAGCACCACGCAGCGGTCGGTGAGCTGGCGAGGGGTGCCCCATCGGCGGCGGTGTGATCCCGCCACCGATGGGGCGAGCCGGCTCTCAGTGCTCTTGATTGGCCGCGCCGGTGGGGGTTGCCCCGGTCTGGTCGTAGACGGAAGTGGCAGGACTGGACGCTGCCCGCCGGGTGGAGCGGGTGCCCTGGTCGCCCTGGTCGTACTTGGCCTGCGCCTTGTCCTTGGCGTTCTTGGCCTGGTCCTTCACGCTGGGGTTGTTCTTCACGTGTTCCTTGACCTTGGGGGCCTCCTCCTCCGCGGTGGTCAGGTAGTTCTCCCAGCGGGACTGCATGGGCTTGACCAGCCCACCACCGACGCCGACGATCAGGATGCCGCCGATGGTCGCGAGCACGGCGATCAGGACGGGGGTGGTGACGGTGGTGGCGATGCCGACCTGGTTGAGGGCCGCAATGATGCCCAGGCCGAGGATGAAGACCGCGGCGATGTTGGCCAGGGTCTTGCCGTAGGAGAGTCCGCCCAGGCTGCCTTCGATGAGGGTCTTGACGGCGGCCGCGATGGCCGAGGCGACCACGATGATGATGATCGCGACGATCAGTGCGGGCAGGAACGCGATGATCGAGGTCAGCAGTGCGCTGATCGGGTTGGGACCGAACACACCGAAGGCCAACTGCAGCACGAAGAGCATCAGCGTGTAGTAGACGAGCTTGCCGATGATGTCGGAGGCGTCGAACTCCGACTTCGCCAGCGCCTTACCGACCCCGCCGCGCTCGACAGCATGGTCGAACCCGACACGTTCGAGGACCTTGCCGATGGCCTTGGCGATCATCTTCGCGATGAACCAGCCGATCAGCAGGATCAGCAGGAACATCACCAGCCTGGGGACGAAGGCGACGACGTTGGTCAGCGCGTTCTGTAGGGCATCTGTCATGGG
>JBDTDY010000104.1:0-5774 GCA_039922835.1 Ornithinibacter sp. | reverse complement strand
CGCGTTCGCAGTCGGGCTCACCTGCGGTGGCATCCTCGACGTCTTCGTGGAGTCCGTGTCGCAGAGGACCTTTCCCGAGCTCGGTGCTGTGGCAGCCGACATCGAGGGCGGACGCCCGGTGGCGGTGGCGACCGTCGTCGATCACCCCGACCCGCAGTGGGTCGGCCGCCGCCTCGTGGTCCACCCGGAGGGCACCGACCCCGAGCACCAGCAGGGCGGGAGCATCGGGTCCCCCCGGGCGGATGCCGCCGTCACCGACGACGTGCGAGGGCTCCTGGCAGCAGGCCGCACCGAGACCTTGACCTACGGGCCGGACGGGGAGCGTCGTGGCGAAGGCATGCGGGTCTTCGTCGCGGCCTATGCGCCACGGCCCCGGATGATCGTCTTCGGTGCCATCGACTTCGCGGCAGCCGTGGCCCAGGTCGGGTCGTTCCTCGGCTACAAGGTGACCGTCTGCGACGCGCGCCCGGTCTTCGCCACGGCGACGAGGTTCCCAGCCGCGGACGAGGTGGTCGTGAAGTGGCCGCACCGCTATCTCGCGGAGGAGGTCGAGCAGGGACGGGTCGACCCGCGCACCGTGATCTGCGTCCTCACCCACGACCCCAAGTTCGACGTGCCCGTCCTCGAGGTGGCGTTGCGACTGCCGGAGGTCGCGTTCGTCGGGGCCATGGGCTCACGCCGCACCCACGAGGACCGTCTCGAAAGGCTTCGTGTGGCCGGCTTGACCGACGATGAGCTGGCCCGGCTGTCGTCGCCGGTCGGGCTGGACCTCGGGGCCCGCACACCCGAGGAGACCGCGGTCTCCATCGCCGCCGAGATCGTGTCGCTGCGCTGGGGCGGCGACGGGCGTCGGCTGCAGGACACCGGCGGCCCGATCCACCACCACGGCACCAGCTGACCGGCATCCACTTTCTCGAGGGGAAAGTCGGATGCCGGGTGACGGCCCCCGCACCCTGATCCCGGCCCTGCCGTGGCGGTGATTTCCGCGGACCCCTTGTCTTGTGGCGCCGAACTTGTGAGGATCACGAACACGACACGGTTTTTCCCCCTCGCCGAAGGAGTCAACGATGACTCGCGTCACCGTCACCGTCGATGGAGTCAGCAGCTCCGACGACATCGAGCCCCGCATGCTCCTGGTCCACTACCTCCGAGAAGTTCTCGGCAAGGTCGGGACCGTGGTGGGCTGCGACACGAGCAACTGCGGAGCCTGCACGGTGCACCTCGACGGGCGCAGCGTGAAGTCCTGCAACGTCCTCGCGGTCCAGGCCGACGGGCACGAGGTGACGACCATCGAGGGCATCGCCCCGCACGGCGAGCTTCACCCGATGCAGCAGTCCTTCCACGACAACCACGCCCTGCAGTGCGGCTACTGCACGCCGGGGATGATCATGCAGGCCATCGACCTGGTCGGCAGCAACCCGCACCCCTCCGAGGAGGAGATCCGCGTGGGCCTCGAGGGCAACCTCTGCCGGTGCACCGGCTACCAGAACATCGTCAAGGCCGTCGCCGCGTGCGCCAGCACGATGGCCACGCAGGGGAGTGACGCCTGATGACTGCCGTCGACGACCGCCCGACCACCGAGATCGGCACCGCGCGCAAGCGCAAGGAGGACCAGCGCCTCATCACCGGTCGCACCAAGTGGACCGACAACATCCAGCTCCCCGGCATGCTGCACCTCGCCATGGTGCGCAGCCCATACGCCCACGCGACCATCACGAACATTGAGGTCGCAGCGGCCCGCGCCGCCGACGGGGTGATCGCGGTCTTCACCGGGGCCGACCTGGCCGACAACCAGGGCGTCAACATCAACGCCTGGCCGATCACCGCCGACCAGGTCACGCCCACCCACCTCCCGGTGCCCGCTGACCGCGTCGCGCACACCGGCGAGATCGTCGCCGTGGTCGTCGCCCGCAGCGCAGCCCGGGCCAGGGATGCCGCAGAGCTGGTCGACGTCGACTACGACGAGCTGCCCGCGGTCCTGGACATGAAGGAGGCCCTGACCGACGCGGTGCTCGCGCACCCCGACCTCGGCACCAACAAGTCCGCCTTCTGGAAGCTCGACTCCAAGGAGGGTGGCACCGGCGGCGACGTCGACGAGGCCATCGCCAAGGCGCGCGAGGACGGCATCGTCATCGAGCGCGAATACCGCCAGCAGCGGCTCATCCCTGCCTTCATGGAGCCGCGCTCGACCGTGGTCGACCCCACCGGCGAACAGGTCATCATGTGGTCGGCGACCCAGGTGCCGCACATCCTGCGCTTCGCCATCGCGGCGACGACCGGCCTGCCGGAGTCCAAGATCCGGGTCATCGCCCCGGACGTCGGTGGTGGCTTCGGCGGCAAGCTCCAGACCACGCCCGAGGAGTTCGCCACCCTCGCGGTCGCCCGCAAGCTCGGCAAGCCCTGCAAGTTCACCGAGACCCGCTCCGAGACCATGGTCTCCGGGCACCACGGCCGCGACCAGTGGCAGAAGATGACCCTCTCCGCCGAGAAGGACGGCACGGTGACCGGCCTGAAGGTCGAGCTGCTCGCCGACCTGGGCGCCTACGTCGCCATCGTCGGCGGTGGCGTGCCCGTGCTCGGTGCGTGGATGTTCAACTCGATCTACAAGTTCCCGGCATACCAGTTCAACTGCCAGACGATCCTCACCAACAAGACCTGGGTCGACGCCTACCGCGGCGCAGGCCGCCCGGAGGCGACCTACGCGATCGAGCGGATGATGGACGAGCTGGCGGCCGAGGTCGGGGTGGACCCGATCGCCATCCGCGAGCAGAACTGGATCACCCACGACGAGTTCCCGTTCACGACCGTGGCGGGCATGACCTACGACTCGGGCAACTACGAGGCGGCCACCGCCAAGGCCCTCGAGCTCTTCGGCTACGACGACCTGCGCGCCGAGCAGAAGCGGCGCCGTGATGCGGGCGACCCGGTGCAGCTCGGCATCGGGGTCTCCACCTTCACCGAGATGTGCGGCCTGGCCCCCTCGCGGGTGCTCGGCTCGCTGAACTACGGCGCGGGCGGCTGGGAGAGCGCGAGCATCCGGATGCTCGCCACCGGCACCGTCGAGGTGATCTCCGGGGCCACCCCGCACGGTCAGGGCCACGAGACGGCATGGAGCCAGATCGTCGCCGACCGGCTCGGCATCCCCTTCGAGAACATCGAGGTGCTGCACGGCGACACACAGATCGCGCCCAAGGGCATGGACACCTACGGGTCCCGCTCGCTCGTCGTCGGGGGCGAGGCCCTCGTGCTCGCGGCCGACAAGGTGATCGAGAAGGCCAAGCCGATCGCGGCCCACCTGCTCGAGGCCAGCGTCGACGACCTCGAGTTCAGCGCGGGCCGGTTCACCGTCAAGGGCACCGACAAGGGGGTCGGCCTCACCGACGTCGCGCTCGCGACGTTCGCGGCCCACAACCTGCCCGACGGTGTGGAGCCGAGCATCGACGCCGACGCCACCTACGACCCGGTGAACTTCTCCTTCCCGCACGGCACCCACCTGTGCGCGATGGAGGTCGACACCGAGACCGGTGCCACCTCGATGCGCTCCTACGTCTGCGTCGACGACATCGGCACGATCATCAACCCGCTCATCGTCGAGGGCCAGATCCACGGCGGGCTCGTGCAGGGCATCGCCCAGGCGCTCTGGGAGGGCGCGGAGTACGACGAGAACGGCACCCTGGTGTCCGGGTCCTTCGTCGACTACACCCTCCCGACGGCGGCCGACACGATCAACTACGTCAGTGAGCACACGTACTCGCCGTCGACGACGAACACCCTGGGCACCAAGGGAGTCGGCGAGGCCGGCACCATCGCATCAACGCCGGCGGTCGTCAACGCCATCGTCGACGCGGTGCGCCACCTCGGTATCAACGACATCGAGATGCCGTGCACCCCGCAGCGGGTGTGGAAGGCGATCCAGGGCGCGGGTTCAGCAGCAGCCGCGACCACGGAGGAGGCGCAGCCGCACTTCGCGGCCGACGCCCCCAACCACGACCCAGCCAGTGGAGCGACGGACGGAGCAGGCCAGTGATCCCCGCAGCATTCGACTACCTGGCACCCACGAGTGTCGACGAGGCACTCGCTGCCCTGGCCGAGGGCGGCGACGAGGCCAAGGTCCTGGCCGGCGGCCAGTCCCTCCTGCCGATCCTGCGAATGCGGCTCAACGCCCCGGAGAAGGTCATCGACCTCGGCCGGATCGAGGCGCTGCGCGGCATCCGTGACGAGGGCGACCACGTCGTCATCGGAGCCATGACCGCCTACAGCGACGTCCTCGAGAGCGACCTGGTGCGCGAGCACGCCGGCCTGCTCGTCGACGCGGTCGCAGAGGTCGCCGACCCGCAGATCCGGCACCGCGGCACGGTCGGCGGGGCGCTGGTCCACGCCGACCCCGCGGGCGACGTGGGTGCGCCCGTGCTCGCCCTGGGCGCGGATCTCGTCATCACGGGGCCGGGCGGCGAGCGCACCGTGTCGGCGGACGACTTCTTCGTCGACCTCTTCGAGACGGCTGTCGGCGAGGGAGAGCTGCTCACCTCGATCCGCATCCCCAAGCACACCGGCTGGGGCTCGCGCTACGAGAAGTTCGTGCGGGTCTCCCACCAGTGGTCGATCGTCGCGGTCGCGGCCACCGTGCGGGTCGAGGGCGGTGTGATCCAGGAGGCGCGCATCGGCCTGACCAACATGGGATCCACGCCGCTGCGGGCCCGCGGGGTCGAGGAGGCCCTGGTCGGGAAGGCCATGGACGACGTGCCCGCCGCGTGCGCGGGCGCCGCCGAGGGCACCAACCCGCCGAGCGACCTCAACGGTGACAGCGACTACCGCCGTCACCTCGCCGGGGTGCTCACCCGCCGCGCCGTGCTGGCCGCGATGGGAGGCTGATCGCCACATGGAGCTGACGCACGACTTCACCGTGCCCGCAGACGTCGACACGACGTGGGCCACCTTCATGGACCTGGAGTCGGTGGGCAACTGCTTCCCCGGGGCGACGGTCACCGAGGTCAACGACGATGGCTTCTCCGGCACGGTGAAGGTCAAGCTCGGACCGATCGCGCTGCAGTATGCCGGGAGCGGCACCTTCATCGAGCGGGACGACGCCACCCACCGCGCGGTCATCGAGGCGAAGGGCAAGGACAAGCGCGGCAACGGCACTGCCGGTGCGACCGTGACCATCCAGCTCGCACCTTCTGGTGACGGCACGCGGGTCGACGTGGCCACCGACCTGTCGATCACGGGCAAGCCGGCGCAGTTCGGTCGGGGCGTCATGCAGGACGTGTCCGACAAGCTGCTCGGGCAGTTCGTGACGTGCATCGAGAACCGCTTCGCCGAACCCGTCCCGGAGGTGGGTCCCGACGCCGCGGCAGCGCCCGACACGGTGGCGACGGCGGACCCCGGTGCGGCGGACCCCGGTGCCGCGGCATCCGGCGCAGCGGCGACTCCCGCACAGTCGGCCGCACGACCCACCCCGGCAGCACCCAGGCCGACCGTCGTGCCGAAACAGCAGGCGGTGGTGGACGACTCGATCGATCTGGGTGCCACGGTCCTGCCCGTGCTGCTGCGCAGCTATGCCCCGTACGCCGTGGCTGGCCTGCTCGGCGCCCTGATCGGCTTCCTGCTCGGCAGGCGCCGCGCGTAGACCCTGACGACGAGCCCGCGCCGCGTGGATGGTGGATCCACTCGGCGCGGGCTCGTCGTCGTGGGCGCGGGGTGGGGGCGCGCGTCCCGCGCGGGCCCACCGACAGGCAGTGCTGCCTGACGGAAGCGAGGGGCACGCTCAGGTAGCC
>JBDTDY010000103.1:0-2887 GCA_039922835.1 Ornithinibacter sp. | reverse complement strand
CGCACCCCGATCTGCTGCGACAGCGCGGAGCCTGGCGCCACCCCGAGCGCCATCCGCACGGCCTCCACGTGCCCGAGCGCGAACCAGTCCGCAGCGCCGGTCCGCACCAGGGAGCGGGCGCCTGGTGCCTCGGCCTCGAACCACTCCGCCGGCAGCCCGCGCACCACTGCCGCGGGGATGCCGTCGACCTTTCCCTTCACCAGGTCGGCGGCGGTGGCCACCTCGTCGGCGAGTGCTCGCTCCGTCACCGAGAGCGCCCGACCGTCGTGGTCGGTCCCGCCGCGCAGGTCCTCGACGGGCCGCAGCCCGGCGCTCCCCAGGGCGAAGTCGGTGAGCCCGACGCGCCAGGGGCGCCCAGCGGTGTCGCTGAGCACCACGGCGAGCGGTGCGCCGGACGAAAGGCCGAGTCGGTGGAGCAACGCGACGCGCAGGTCTCGTGCTTCGCCGTCGGGGTCGGTGGGGAGCAGGAGCGGCATCCCGGTCGGTCCGGTGTTCGAGGCATCAACACCGGCCGCGGCCATCACGGGCCCCGCGAGGGACTCGACGACCCGGGTCATCCCACCGCCGGTCCCGCGCTCGGCCACGACCCGCACGGTGTGCGCCTCGACCGCCGACTCGCGCGACTCTTCCCAGGTCAGCCCCAGAGCCTTGGAGACGACCTTGCTCGAGACCACCAGGCAGTCGCCGGGGCGCAACCCGGCCCCGCCGGCCGCCAACGCAGCCAGGAGCACCTGCGCGAGGTCGTCGCCGGCCCCCACCTCGGGCACGCCGCTGAGCGGGAGCACCGTCACGACCCCGCGCCCCGCGGTCGGCGCACCCAACCCGGTCACCGGGAGAGCGTCGCTGCCATGGCGAGGGCGTGCGCGGCGATCCGGCCGGTCGCCTCGACGTCGGTCATCAGCAGCGGGCCGTCGAACACCTCGACGCGCGCCCGGCGCAAGCGGGTGTCGGCGTCGGCCGGGTCGACGAGCCAGCCGTCGAGGAAGTCCTCGTAGAGCCCGGCGACCGCCGCCGAGGTCGACTCCACCCCGATCGCGCGCAGGCAGGCGTCGGCGTGGCCGCGCACCGGCATCCCGGAGATCAGGGGGGAGACCCCGACGACCGGTGCCGCGCTCCCTCGCAGGGCGTCGCGCACCCCCGGCACCCCCAGCACGATGCCGATCGACACGACCGGGTTGCTCGGTGGGAACAGCACCACGTCGGCCTGACGGATCGCGTCGAGCACGCCCGGTGCGGGTGTCGCGCGGTCCATCCCGGCCACGACGAAACGACGTGCCTCGATGCCGGCCTGGTGGCGAACCCACCACTCCTGGAAGTGGATCGCCCGCTCTCCACCCTCCCCGTCGTCGACGACCACATGCGTCTCGACCGGCACGTCAGACATCGGCAGCAGCGTGATCCGCGCCTGCGGCAACCCCCAGCGCGTTGCGAGCCGGGCGGTCACCTCACTGAGCGAGTGCCCCTGGCCCAGCCACTGGGAGCGCACGACGTGGGTGCCGAGGTCGAGGTCGCCGAGCGCGAACCACTGCGGCTCCGCCCCGTAGGCCGCGAGCTCGCCCTGCACCCGGTGGCTCTCCTCGTCGCGCCCCCAGCCCTGCCCCTCGTGCACCCCGCCCCCCAGGGTGTAGAGCAGGGTGTCGACGTCGGGGCAGACCCGCAGCCCGAAGAGCGTGATGTCGTCACCGGTGTTGGCGATGACGGTGATCTCGGAGTCGGCCAGACCCGGTGTGGTGTCGAGGTGGTGGCGCAGACCGCGGATGAAGCGGGCGCCGCCCACCCCGCCGGCGAGGGCGGTGATGCGCATGCCGGTGAGTCTTCCAGCCGCGCCGAAGGACGCGAAATGCAGCCGTTTCGGGGGTGCTCGGTGCGGGGGTCGGAGGGTGCCCCGCCGAGAATTATCTGTTCGATATCACCATCCGGCTTGACTCGGAGTGCATGACACGCGTGTAATTCCATGCATGTACTCCGGAGCTGCCCGGCTGGAGTGCAACGGGTCGAGGGTCGAGGAGGTAACCAATGCACGATCTGTATCTGGTCGATGAGGTGCTCGACGGTGAGGGAGAGGACGGCGCGCTGTCCTGGCAGGAGCGCTCTCTCTGCGCCCAGACCGACCCCGAGGCGTTCTTCCCCGAGAAGGGGGGGTCCACCCGCGATGCGAAGAAGGTCTGCGTGGGGTGCGAGGTGCGAGCCGAGTGCCTGGAGTACGCACTGGCCAACGACGAGCGCTTCGGCATCTGGGGCGGGCTCTCCGAGCGGGAGCGACGCAAGCTGAAGAAGCAGGCGGTGTGAGCAGGGGCCCGGCCCCGACCCGTCGGAACGCATGACGCTGGCCCCCACCCGCCCCGACGCGTTCACCCCGGCCGAAAGGGCTGGGGTGGCCGCTCCGTCGGTGACCGCCATGCTCCTCAGCCGCGGTGACCCACTGGGCATGGGCGAGCTGCTCGAGGCGGTCCTGGGCCAGGCGCTCCCGCCCGACGAGGTGCTCGTCCTGAACCGCACGGATGCCGGGCCGGCGCCACGGGTGCCCGCCCCCGGCGACGGCGGGAGGCTCGACACCGGCGACGCCAGGGACCCCGACACCGACGACGCCAGTGGCTCAGACGACGCGGATGCCGACACCGGTGCGCAGGCCGACGACGCACGCACCCCGGCATCCGAGTCCACGAGCTCCGAGCGAGCCGAGACTGCTGAGCAAGCCGAGACTCCCGAGCAAGCCGCCGTGGGCGAGCCGGAACCCGCCTCGGGCCTCGCCGCCATCGTCGAAGCCGTGGCCTCCACCCGCCGCATCCCGGTCACCGTGCGCACCGTCGACCCTCGCACCCCCGTGCGCGTCGCCATCCGTGATGCGGTCCTCGAGCGTGAGCCCGACCCCGAGCTCCCCGGCGAG
>JBDTDY010000102.1:0-5711 GCA_039922835.1 Ornithinibacter sp. | reverse complement strand
CCCGATCACGAGGCAGATCAGGGTGCCTGCGACACCCACCCACAACGTGTTCTGGAAGGTCGCGAAGAACGTCGGGGACAGGGCCTCGCCGTAGCGGTCCAGGGAGAGCACGTCGTTGGCGTGCGTGGCGAACAGCCCCGGCTTGTAACCGAAGCTGAACCACACGATCGTCCCGATCGGGACGATGAAGAAGGTGAAGAGCCAGAGCCACGCCGGCAGCGCCAGGGCGTAGCGCGGGAGCCTCAGTCGCGCCTCAGGCACTCGCGGCGGCCTTCGCCTTGTTCCAGATGTCGATGGTGCGCTGCTGCGCGTCGTTCACCTCACCGGTCTTCATCGACTTGATCTGCTCGGGGCTGAAGAAGACGAGGTCGAGCATCTCAAGACCCGCCTCGGTGGCCGCGGCCTCGATGCCCTTGGCGCCGGTGTGGTAGCCGATGTAGTCGACGTTCGCGATCTGGTTCTCGGGGGTGAGGACGAAGTTGATGAAGGCGTGGGCGGCCTCGGGGTTGGGCGCTCCTGCCGCGATGGCCCAGTTGTCCATCCACAGCTCGGTGGCCGGGGAGCCCAGCACCCACTGCCACTTCTCCGGCTCGGCGCTCTCCTGGATGCCGATGCGCGCGTCGCCGTTCCACACCTGCATGAGCATGTGGGTGCCTTGCGGGATGGCCTGACCACCGGGGTAGGAGTCGAAGGCTGCGACGTGCGGGGCGAGGTCGTTCACGACGAACTTCTCGCAGGCGTCGAGCTGGGCGGGATCGGTGGTGTTCCAGTCGATGCCGTTGGCCCAGTAGTAGATGCCGGTGACCTCGGCGGGGTCATCGAGGAGCGAGGTCTTGCCGCTGGCCTCCTTCTGCGCGGCATCGATGAAGTCGTTCCAGGTCTTCAGCTCGCGCGTGATGGCGGTCTTGTCGTAGACGAACCCGGTAGTGCCCCAGGCCTTGCAGATGGAGTGGGTGTTCTCCGGGTCCCAGCCCTGGCCCAGGAAGGCGTCGTCCATCTCCTTCAGGTTGGGGATGAGGTCCTTGTTGATCGGAGCGAGGAGACCGTTCTCGACCATCTGCGGGATGAACGCACCGGTCGGCACGACGATGTCGTAGCCCGAGGTGCCCTTCGCCGCGACGAGCTTGGCGATCAGCTCCTCGTTGGAGTTGAAGGAGTCCGAGGTGATGGTCGGGCCGAGATCCTTGGTGAAGGCCTCGAGCACCTCGGGTGCGTCGTAGTCGCCCCAGGAGTACATCGAGAGCGACGCCTCGAGCGGGGCGCCCGTCGCGATCGGCTTGGTGGCCGCGCTCGCGCCTCCGGTGGACGCCTTCTTGCCGTCACCGCACGCTGCGAGGAAGGATGCACCGGCCGCTGAGGCGGCGAAGGCCATCATCTGGCGCCTCGAGATGTCCCGACGGATGCGCGGGAGCACGGAGGAGTGGGCGAGGATGCGGATCGGCTGCTGAGGGTTGGCCATGGTGGGAGTCCTCTCCGGACGGTGGTGGGGCTGTGGGGGTCGGGCACTGCGTCGGTGGTCGGTGCTCGGTCGTGCTCTGGTCGGTGGGCGTGTCGTTCGGTGCGGTCGCCGTCAGGAGTTGGATCGGGCCAGGGCCTGATCGGGGTCGGGAACATCGGGCGCATCGGGCTCTGCCGGGAACACGTGCACGTCCTCGGCGCTCCAGCGGCACCACCCGGTGTCACCGGTGGACAGGGCCGGGGCCACCGGCGTCGGTCGCCGCACCAGCATCGAGTGGCCCGGGCGCACCTCCAGGAGGAACTGCCTGGTCTCGCCCTGGTGGGCCACCCCGATGACGGTGGCGCGCACGACGTTCTCGCTCGACCCGCCCGGGTCGACGTCGTGGAGCTCGATGAACTCTGGTCGCACCGCCGCCTGCACGGCATCCCCGGTGCGGATGCCGGCCACCTCCCGTGAGGTGCGCAGCGGGCCGAGAACGGAGTCGATGTGTCCGCCCTCCCCCGCGGTGCCGTCGATGAAGTTCTGCTGGCCGACGAACCCCGCGACGTAGGCGGAGGCCGGCGAGGCGTAGATCGTGTCGGCGTCGGCGAGCTGCTCGATGCGCCCGGCCCGCATGATCGCGATGCGGTCGCTCATCGAGAGCGCCTCGCCCTGGTCGTGCGTGACGAAGACGAAGCTGATGCCCAGGCGCGACTGGAGCAGCTTGAGCTCGAGCTGCATCTCCTCGCGGAGCTGCCGGTCCAGTGCGCCGAGCGGCTCGTCGAGCAGGAGGACGGAGGGTCGGTTGATCAGCGCCCGCGCGAGGGCGACGCGCTGCTGCTGGCCGCCGGACATCTGGTTGGGCTTGCGGTTCGCGAAGGAGCGCATCTTCACCAGGTCGAGCGCGTCGGCGACCCTCTCGCGGATCTCCGCCTTCGGCGTGCGCCGCTGCTCGAGCCCGTAGGCGACGTTCTCCGCGACCGACATGTGCGGGAAGAGCGCGTAGGCCTGGAACACCGTGTTGACCTGACGTCGGTAGGGGGGCACCCCCAGCACGCTCTCCCCCGCGACCTGGATGTCGCCGGTGTCGGGCTGCTCGAACCCCGCGATCATCCGCAGCGTCGTCGTCTTGCCGCAGCCCGAGGGGCCGAGCAGGGAGAGGAACTCTCCACTGCGGATGCTCAGACTGATGTCGTCGACAGCGGCGATCGCGCCGTAGAACTTGCTGACCCGGGTCAGCACCACGGCGTGCTCGGTCTCTCCTGTCGTGGTCTCGATCTCGGTCTGGGTGTCGTGCGGCGCAGTCGGCACTTGCTACTCCTCGAAACGGATTCCGCCGATTCAACCCCACTACCGCGAAGGACACAACACTTCTTGCGGTCATTCAGGCAACGATTCGCTAAAGATGCGGGACCGAGTGCGCGGAATCAGTGGCGCGGCCATCGGCGGCCACCGATTCCGCAGGCACCCGGCATCCCCGGCATCCCCGGCATCCCCAGCACCCCCGGTGTCCTCCCCGACCTCGTCTGTCAGATCGCTGGTTCTGGGGTCAGAACACGGCGTGTCGCCGCATCAGCACAGACGAAGTCGGGGAGGACGGGGGGGTGCGTGGGTGGTCAGAGGGGGACGACGTTGACGAGCTTGGGGGCGCGGACGATGACGGTGCGGATGCCGCCCGCGGTCGCCTCCGCGACCTTGGGGCGCGCCAGGGCGAGCTCGCGCAGCGCGTCCTCGCTGATGTCGGCGGGCACCTCGAGCCGGTCACGCACCTTGCCCTTGATCTGCACCACGCACGTCACCGACTCCTCGAGAAGCAGCGTGGGGTCGGCCACCGGGAAGTCGGCGTGCGCGAGGGACTCCTCGTGCCCGAGCCGCATCCACAGCTCCTCGGCGATGTGCGGGGCCAGCGGGGCGACCATGAGCACGATCTGCTCGGCCGCCTCCCGCGGCACCCCGCCCTCGAGCTTGGTGAGGGCGTTGTTGAGCTCGGTGAGCCGCGCGATCGCCGTGTTGAAGCCGAGCCCCGCGTAGTCGGTGCGCACCGCGTCGATCGTGCGGTGCAGCACGCGCGTGGTCGCGGCGTCGAGGGGGGTGTCGCAGACGACCGTCTCCCCCGTCTCCTCGTCGACGACGTTGCGCCACAGCCGCTGCAGGAAGCGCTGTGGGCCGACGACGGCGCGGGTGTCCCAGGGCTTGCTCTGCTCCAGCGGGCCCAGACCCATCTCGTAGAGCCGGAAGGTGTCGGCGCCGAACGAGGCATACATCTCGTCGGGGCTCACCATGTTCTTCAGCGACTTGCCGATCTTGCCGAACTCGCGGGTGACCGGCTCGCCGTTCCAGCTGAAGGCGGGGTGACCCTCTGCGTCGACGGCCTCCGCCACCTCCTTGGCCTCGACCGGCTGCCCCCGCTCGTCGCGGAAGGCGGCGGCCTGGATGTAGCCCTGGCTGAAGTAGGTGCGGAACGGCTCGTCGCTGCTGAGGTGGCCCAGGTCGTGGAGCACCTTGTGCCAGAAGCGGGCATAGAGCAGGTGCAGCACTGCGTGCTCCACCCCGCCGACGTAGAGGTCGACGCCGCCGGGGTCACGGGTGCCGGCGGGCGCGCCGGCCACCGGCTCGGGACGCGGACCCATCCAGTAGGCCTCGTTCTCGGGGTCGACGAGGGATGCCGCGTTGTCGGGGTCGAGGTAGCGCAGGTAGTACCAGCACGACCCGGCCCAGTTGGGCATCGTGTTGGTCTCGCGGCGGTAGCGGCGGGTGCCACGACCGTCGCCGAGGTCGAGGTCGACGTGCACCCACTCCGCGACGCGCGAGAGCGGCGGCTCCGGCTCGCTCCCGGCATCCTCGGGGTCGTAGGTCTTCGGGCTGTAGTCGGGCACGTCGGGCAGCTCGATGGGGAGCATCGACTCGGGAACGGCGTGGGCCAGGCCCTCCTCGTCGAAGACCACAGGGAACGGCTCGCCCCAGTAGCGCTGACGGCTGAACAGCCAGTCGCGCAGCTTGTAGTTGATCGTCTCCTCGCCCAGCCCCTTCTCGCGAAGGTAGGCGGTGATCGCCTCCTTGGCCTCGGCGACCTCGAGCCCGTCGAGGCTGACCTGCTCGTTGGCCGAGTTGATGGCCGGGCCCTCGCCGGTGAATGCGGTGCCCTCGTCGTGACCCTCGCTGGGCTGCACGGTGCGCACGATCGGCAGGTCGAACACCGTCGCGAAGTCCCAGTCGCGCTCGTCCTGGCCGGGCACCGCCATGATCGCGCCCGTGCCGTAGCCCATCAGGACGTAGTCGGCGACGAACACGGGGACGTCGGTGCCGGTCACCGGGTTGGTCGCCCAGCCGCCGGTGAACACCCCTGTCTTGTCCTTGCCCTCGCTCTGGCGCTCGACGTCGTTCTTGCGCGAGGCTGCCCGGCGATACGCCTCGACCGCCTCACCGGGCGTCGCGGCCCCACCGGTCCAGGCGTCCTTGGTGCCCTCGGGCCAGCCGCCGGCCGGGACGAGCACGTCGACGAGCGGGTGCTCGGGGGCCAGCACCATGAAGGTCGCCCCGAAGAGGGTGTCCGGGCGGGTCGTGAACACCTCGATCCCGGGCCCCCCCACCGGTGAAGAACCGACCAATGGGTCACGTGTTCGCGGGCCGCTCGCACCCGCGGCACCCGTGGGACGACTGGAGGCGATCGGGAAGGTGACCCGGGCCCCCTGGCTGCGCCCGATCCAGTTGCGCTGCATGATCTTGACCTTCTCGGGCCACTGCACCCGGTCCAGGTCGTCGGCGAGCCGGTCGGCGTAGGACGTGATCCGCATCATCCACTGGCGCAGGTTGCGCTTGAAGACCGGGAAGTTGCCGCGCTCGGAGCGCCCTTCGTTGGTGACCTCCTCGTTGCTCAGCACCGTGCCCAGCCCCGGGCACCAGTTCACGGGCGCCTCGCTGGTGTAGGCGAGCCGGTGAGCGTCGAGGATGCCGGCACGCTCGGCATCGGAGAGGTCGTCCCAGTCCCGGCCGTCCTCGGCGGGCAGCGGGCGAGCCCCGGAACGGAACTCCTCGACGAGCTCGTCGATGGGGCGAGCTCGGCCGAGCCCACCGTCGGGGCGCGGCGCCTGCGTGTCATACCAGGAGTTGAAGATCTGGAGGAAGATCCACTGGGTCCAGCGGTAGTAGTCGGGGTCGATCGTGCGGATCGCCCGCCGGTCGTCGTGCCCCAGGCCCAGGCGGCGCAGCTGGCGCGCCATGATCGTGATGTTGTCCTCGGTCGTCGTGCGGGGGTGCTGGCCGGTCTGCACGG
>JBDTDY010000101.1:0-4478 GCA_039922835.1 Ornithinibacter sp. | reverse complement strand
TCCGGGACACCTGCCTGGCCCGGGCCATCTCGTCGCGGTGCGCGGTGTCGGTGAGGTCGCGCAGCTCGTCCTGTGCCACGACCAGCTGCTGGCGCAGCTCGGCGCCCACCCGGTCCCGCTCCACCCGCGCAGCCTCCGCGGTGTCGCGCTCGGCGCTCGCCCGTGCGAGGGCTCGCGCCGCCCGCACGACGGCGTATGCCGCTGCGCCGCTCACTGCCGCTGCGACCTCGGCCTCCCGGCGCCGACGCTCCCGGCGCTCGCGCAGGCGTTCCCGGGCAGCGAGCTCGTTGCGCGCTGCGCCCTCGAGGGACTCGGCCCGACCCTTCAGCGCCCGCGCGCGCTCCTCACGCGTGCGCAGCGTCAGTCGCAGCTCGGTCTCAGCCGTGCGGGCGCGGCTCGCGGCGAGCTCGAGGGCATCGCGCTCCTCGGTGGAGGGTTCCTGGGTCTCCTCCGGCTCCATGCTGGCCTCGTCCAGGCGCAGCGCGAGGGCCTGGAGCTCGCTGTGGTCGGTGTCGAGGGTGAGGCGTGCCTGGGCGATCGCCCGCTCCGTGCGGTCGGCCTCGGCCCCCGCGGTGCGCATCGCCGACCCGAGGTGTCCCAGCTGCTCCGCGACCGCCGCCATCCGAGCGTCCGACTCGTGCAGGGCCTCCAGGGCCGCCTCCACGTCGTGCGTGTGCGCCGACGCCACGGCACGCGCCGCGACGAGAGCGAAACGGGCCTGCTCGGCGCGCGCCGTCGCCGCCGCCAGGGTCTCGCGCGTCTCGTCGGCCGCCGCCTGGATCTCGAGCAGGCTCTCCCCCGCACTGCTGCCGCCTCGGGCGAAACCGGGACCGAAGACGTCACCGTCCGCGGTGACAGCAGTGACCGAGGGCTGGCTCGCGACCAGCGCCACCGCGTGGGCCGGTGTCGCGACGATCGCGACCCGGTCGAGCATCTGGTCCACCGCGGCCCGCACCGCGGCCTGGGCTCGCACGACGTCGCGCGCCCAGAGCGCGCTTCCCTCGAGCTCGGGCCAACGAGCGCGTTCGTCGGGACGGGCCGTGTCCGCGACGAGGAGCCCGGCGCGACCGCCGTCACCATCTCGAAGGGCCTCGATGGCGCGAGCGGCGTGATCGGCGCTCGGCACGACGAGCGCCTCGGAGGCCCAACCCAGAGCAGCCGCCACCGCAGCCTCGTGCCCACCAGTGACCGTGACCAGCGAGGCAACCGTGCCGACGATCGCGTGCTCGCCGTCGGCCGCAGCCAGCAGCGTCGCGGCGCCGTCCTTGCGGCGCAGCCCGATCTGCAGCGCCTCGAGCCGCGCCGCGGACGAGGCCCGGTCGCGCTCGGCATCGCGCTCCGCGGTGACGAGCTTCTCGATCTCGGCCTCCGCGGCAGCCAGCGCGGTCGCGGCCCGCTCATGCGTGGTGTCGAGCCCCTCCTCGCCCTCCTCGTCGGCGGTGACGCCCCCCTCGAGACGGGAGAAGGCCTGCTCGGCGTCCGCAGCACGGGCACGAGCGGCGGTGACGACCTCCTGGAGACGCCCGATCTCGGCCTCCCCGGCCTCGATCCGGCTCCGCCGGGCGGCGACCTGCCCGGCGAGCCGCGCGAGTCCTTCGCGACGGTCGGCAGACGTGCGAGCGAGCCGCGCCAGACGGGCCTGCTCCGCGGCATACGCCTCCTCCACCTTCGCGCGAGAGGCAACGGCAGCGGCCAGTTCCCCACTGGCCGAGGTCACCTCGGCCAGCAGCCCGGCCTCTTCGGCGCGGGCCTTCTCGGCCTGGGCGCGCAGTTCCTCGGGGTCACGGCCAGAGGTGGTCTCGTGCTCCTCGTCCTGGGAGAGCAAACGCACCCGTTCGGCAGCGACCGACCCGATCGACTCGAGCCGGTCGCGCAGGCTGAGGAGGCGCACGTGCCGCTCCTGTGCGCGACCGAGCTCGGGCGCGGCGTCGGCAGCCTGGCGGTCGATCTCGGTGACGCGCGCCCGCACTGCGGCGACGGCGTCCTCCACCTCGGTGCGGCGCTCGATCAGTGCGGTCTCGTCGGCCACCTCCTGCTCGAGCAAAGAGGTGAGCTGCACCAGGTCGTCCGCCAGGAGCCGCAGGCGCGAGTCGCGAGCATCTGCCTGGATCACCGCAGCGCGCCGGGCGGCCTCCGCCTGGCGGCCGAGCGGGCCGAGCTGGCGACGGATCTCACCGGTGAGGTCCTGCACCCGGGTGAGGTTGGTCTCCATCGTGTCGAGCTTGCGCAGCGCGCGCTCCTTGCGACGGCGGTGCTTCAGCACCCCGGCGGCCTCCTCGATGAAGCCTCGGCGCTCTTCCGGCGTCGCGCGCAGCACGGTGTCGAGCTGGCCCTGGCCGACGATGACGTGCATCTCGCGGCCCAGCCCTGAGTCGGAGAGCAGCTCCTGCACGTCGAGCAGACGGCATCCGGTGCCGTTGATCGCGTATTCCGAGCCCCCACCGCGGAACATCGTGCGGGTGATCGTCACCTCGCTGTAGTCGATCGGCAGGGCACCGTCGGCGTTGTCGATCGTCAGGCTCACCTCGGCGCGGCCCAGTGGGGGGCGGCCGGTGGTGCCGGCGAAGATGACGTCCTCCATCTTGCCGCCGCGCAGCGACTTCGCGCCCTGCTCGCCCATCACCCACGCGAGCGCGTCGACGACGTTGGACTTCCCCGAGCCGTTGGGCCCGACGACGCAGGTGATCCCGGGCTCGAGGCGCAGCGTCGTCGCGGAGGCGAAGGACTTGAAACCCTTGAGGGTCAGCGTCTTCAGGTACATGCGGCGATCGTCAGCTCTCGTGTCGGCCGTGGGCCACCGGGCCCCGTGCGGGTCGGGCCGACTCTACCGGCGGGATGCTGCGCCGAGGGGACGTCGCCGCGGGCCCGTGGTGCCTGTGGCCGGTGTGACCCATGTGACTCCTGTGACCTCTGGCAGACGTCGCGCTCGATCACTGCCGACGCCTATCGCGCTCAGGGTTCCTGGTCGGCGGACGCGATCGCCTCGTGGTGGCGGATCACCTCGGCGATCACGAAGGTGATGAACTTCTCCGCGAACTGCGGGTCCAGCCCGGCCTCGTCCGCCAGCCCCCGCAGCCTGGCGATCTGCCGCTCCTCGCGAGCCGGGTCGGCCGGCGGCATCCCGGCGGCGGCCTTGAGCTCGCCGACGCGCTGGGTGGCCTTGAACCGCTCGGCCAGCAGGTGCACGAGGGCGGCGTCGATGTTGTCGATGCTCGACCGCAGCCGGGCCAGGTCTGGAGGGACGTCGCTCACCGCGCCATCGTAGGAAGCCGGGCGGCGTCGGGCGGGCGCCGTCCACCCCCCGGTATGCCGTCAACGGTCCAGTCCGCGCGCCCTGGATCGAGCGTGCCTCGCTCCGGGGCGGGTCGGGGCGGTCGGGCGCGCTCAGCGCTCGCGGAAGCCGCGCGCACCGAGTGGCTCGCCCCACATCGGTGCGGAGACCGCGTGGGTGCTTCCCGGGCGGCGCGTCGTGCTCGGCGACTCCCGGATCAGTTCGGCCAACCGCTCGAGCCCGGCGGGCGGGCCCTCTGCGACGATTTCCACGCGCCCGTCCGAGGTGTTGCGGGCGTGCCCGACGAGCCCGAGCTCCAGCGCGCGGGCCCTGGTCCACCACCGGAAGCCGACCCCCTGCACCCGCCCGCGCACGAAGATGGTCATCCGCCGCTTCTGGTCCTCCTCGATGGCCTCCACCACATCAGCATCGCAGGGCTCCCGCGTGCCTCCCGGCCCGTGTCATACCGAGTCCCTACCGTGGCAGCATGAGCACGAGCGTGGCTCCTCCCACGACGACCGGCGGGTCGGTGCCCGGGCGTGCGCCCGGGCACGTCGCCGCGTCGAGCGACAGTCTCGGGCACGGGCGGCTGCCCGGTCTCGACGGCCTGCGGGCCCTCGCCATCCTCGCCGTGCTGGCGGTCCACCTCGACCCGTCGTGGCTCCCGGGCGGCTTTCTCGGTGTCGACGTGTTCTTCGTCATCTCCGGTTTCCTCATCACCACGCTGCTGCTCCGTGAACGCGCCGCCACCGGAACCCTCGACGTGCGTGCCTTCTGGTCGCGGCGCGCTCGCCGCCTCCTGCCTGCCCTGCTCGTGGTGCTCCCGGCGTCGGTGTTCCTCGCGCGACTGACCGAGGCCGACCTGCTCGTCGGTGTGGGTCGTCAGGTCGCAGGGGCGCTGACCTTCACGTCCAACTGGGTCGAGATCGCGGCAGGCAGCGACTACTTCACCTCCACCAGCCCGCAGCTCTTCATGAACCTCTGGTCACTCGCGGTGGAGGAGCAGTTCTACCTGCTCTGGCCCCTGGCGGTGCTGCTCCTGCTCCGCGTCGGCACCCCGATGAGCCGGGCCGGGGCGGCGCTCGGCCTGGGGCTCGCCTCAGCGCTGCTCATGGCCGCGCTCCTGGACCCCGCAAGCCCGACCCGCGTCTACTACGGCACCGACACCCACCTCGTCGGCCTCATGGTCGGGGCGGCCACGGCATTC
>JBDTDY010000100.1:0-3771 GCA_039922835.1 Ornithinibacter sp. | reverse complement strand
TCTGCCTTCACCGCGACCGCACTCTCCGGCGTGCGTCGACGTGGGTGGGCCCAGAGCGTCGGCGAGCGCGAGCCGGGCGTCGCGTCGGTCTCGGCACCGGTGCGCTCACCCTCGGGTCGGGTCATCGCCGCCGTCTCCATCTCAGGGCCGATCGAGCGCCTGTCCCGGCAGCCCGGGAGGCTGCACGCGGCCACCGTGATCGCCGGCGCGGGCAAGCTCACCGAGGTGCTGGCGCGGCACGCTGCGCACCAGGAGGACCAGAACAACGCCTGACCGCCACCAGCAGCACCACCGAGTTGACACGGCGACACCGCAACCTCAACACGACGGGTGGGGACTTTCACCACCCACAGCCGGTATGCCGTTGACGGAGGTCACCTGTGCCCCTCACCACTCGCCGTCGCCTGGCTCGTCCACGCCGACACCGGCGATCCGGAGATCGACGAGCGGGTGTGCGCCTGGGCGTCGGCTCTCTGCGTGACCGGCTGAGGAGCCCTGCGCACCCACGCGCTGGTCGACCCCGCCGGGAGGTGGGTTCAGGTAGTCGCTGGCACCAATGCGTGGGCATGTAAGCGACACGCCCTCGCCGCGGTGAACTGGTTACGTCCCCTCCTCGTCGTCCTCCCTCAACTCGTCATAGTGAGACTCCAGTTCCACAACCTCCGTGAGCGGCGTGTAGGCCGGGTCCATCCGCACCAGATCCCACTCGTTGATCCACGCCCGGACGTACTGCCGCATCCGGGTGGCCCCAAGCCGCTGCAGTCCCGCCACGTGCGGCGGCTGCCACCCATAGGCATCGCCGTGCAGGCGACGGAGGGTGGCGTACGCGCGGTCAAGCTCCGCGGCGTCCGGGTGCACCAGATGCACGAGATTTCGCTCGATGTGACGCATACCAGCCTCGGCGAGCGCCGCCATCTCGACGTACTCCTCAGTCTGCCTGTCTCTCAGGCGTCCTGGCAGCACCTCGAGGTCGTTTTTGCCGTGGAGCACCGCGGCCTCAAAGTCGTCCGTCATCGCCCCGACGACAACAACCGGGTCGCCCATGTCGCCCGCATCACCGTCGAGCCAGCGGGTGAGCTCCGAGTAGGCCCGGCCCCGTTGCAGCAATGAGTATCTCCCGATGAGCTCGATCTCATCGAGCAGAATGACCCAACCGGGGCGACCCGCCGCATGCAGCAGCCGGGGCAGAAAGCGCAGCCGCTCGCGCGCCAGCTCGCGGACCTTGACGGGTGAGAAGGAGAAGCTCTTGGGCTCGCCGATGGCTCTGAGTTGTCGCCGCAGGAGGGGCAAAGGGAGCGGGTCGCCCGACCAGAACCGCACGATGGTGTCGATGAACTCCTCGTCACCGCCGGATGACTCGGTGCCGAGCCGCTGGTGGAGCAGCAGGGTCGCCTCAAAACGCTCGTTGAGGTCGTGACCAGGACCACGCAACCAACGGAGAAGGTCGGCGTATGTCGCGCTGTCGGGGTCGAGCGCAGCCGCCGCATCTGCCACCACGTCACGCGACCCGTCGGGGGCGACAGCCGAGGCGACCGCTGCGCGCAGCACCTTCGCAGGATCATAAAGTGGCGTCTCCTTGCTGATGACCACCGTCGAGACAACGAATCCCGCAGAGGTCGCCAGATGGCCCAAGTGCGTGAGGAGGTGGCTCTTGCCTTCACCGAACCCTGCCCCTAGCAGCAGCGAGGCCCGCTCGCCCGCGCGACCCCGCTCCCGCACACCACCTCGGTGGTCAGCCACCCGCTCGAGCAGTGCAGCAAACCGGTCTTCCACGCCGCTCTGGCCGGATCCAAGCGCGCTGACGGCATCAGCGTTGGGCACCCCACTGCGGAGCGCTTCGACAGCGCGTCGCCGACTGAGCCGCTCGGCATCCCAGGTCAGCTCAGACTGACGGCCGTCAGCTCTCATCGCACTGCCTCCAACCGGACCTCGAGTCGGACCAGCGAGGCGTACGGGTTGGCGCGGCGCCGGTCGCGCACCTCGTCAGCAACGCGAAGTTGCAGCGCGGCGTACGAAGGCAGTCCACGGTTCTCGTCGGTAACCAACTCGGGTGGCAATACGGCAACCACGAGGACGCCGACGAGGTGGTCCGTCGCGTCGATCAACTGACGTAGGAGCTCATACGTGTCAAGCACGGCCATCTTGCTGTAGTAGATGCCGGTGCGTTCCGGCACAGGCGGCCGGCGGGACTCTGCAAGCCGGGTGAGGTCGAGCTGGAGGACAAGTCCCCGGTGCCCGGCGCGCAGCAGAAGCCCGCCCACGCTGGTGAGGAGGTCTCGAGCATTGTGCCGCCCGATACGCCCGTAGATCAGGGCTTCGCGCAGGTCTCGCAGCCCAACGCGTTCGCCGACCAACCAGTCGCGCACAACCTGGGCCTCCGCGGGATTGGCGTCACCTTCGCCCAGGTGTGCTTGCGCTAACCGCAGGAGCGCTCGGCGCATCTCGCGGGGGAGGCCGTTGTCGTGCAGCAGGCTGTGCTCGAGCTCTCGTCGGACGCTGCGGTAGAGCTCTCGCGCGTCGATGTCGTGGTCCCGGGCGACCTCGGCGACGGCGAGTCGGTCATCCGTCGCCGGGAACGCGATCGCATCGTAGGCCGTGGCGACGACGGCCGCCGCCACCTGGTCCCAGTTGATCTGGCGCGCCAGCGCGAAGAAGACCTGGTCGATCATGTGGACCCTGGTGGACTCCGCGGACACGGAGACGACGGGGCACGAGACGGCAGCCGCGGCGTCGCGCAGTGCCAGCTCGAAGCGGTCGGCAACGTCGGCGTCACCGGCGACGACGAGCTTGACCGAGCCGCCGCCGGCCGGGAGATAGCCGGCAAGGTATTCATCGGCGAGGAAGCGCGCGTAGGCCTCCACCTTCATCACACCGCCGCCGAGCACCGCGGCACCGGGGTCGAGCCCGCTGCTCACGACGCCTCCGCGAAGGAGACGCCCCAGTAGCGCTGCTGCTGGCCGCTCTGGGCTACGGTAACGAGGGTTCCGGTGCCGCGGGTGCCGGTGCTCGCGTGCCACCGCAGCGCCCGGCCGGACTTCGCGGTCGCCACCCCGCTGGCGTCGAGCAGGTAGAGGTCGCGGGCGAACTCCGGTTTGGTGTATTCGCGCTGTTGGCCGGGCAGGAGAGTCAGGACCGACCAGAGGTCGACGAGCGGGAGGACGACGCCGTCGCGCTTGTCGTGCTTGGCCCGCACGAGGTCGTATGCCGCCTCGAGACTCTCCAGGAAGGTCTCAGCGCGGAACCGGGGCGGCCTCTTCTGGGCGGCGGCGAGCAGGGCCACCAGGACCGACGGTCGCAGCCTTCGCTCGCGGCGGCGGTCGATCTCGACTGCGGCATCGGCGGGCAGAACCTTGATGAGCGAGGGGTAGCAGAGGAGCCGCTGGTCGCTCTCGACCATGGTCACCTCTGCGGCCGCTGCTGCGGCGACAAGCTCCTTGGCGTACGCGCCGGACGCCAAGTGGTCGTGGTCGTCGAAATCGAAGGATGCTTCAGCGCTCGTGGCCGCCCGGGCCGACTCCGCGGCATACCCGGCCGCCGCCGTGAGCGCACGACGCAGGTCGCGGACCTGGCCGCGCGCCGCCCCGACCTTGGCCTTGCGCAGCTCCCGAGTGACGGCCGCGGCCGCCTTGAGCGCCACGTCCACCTCGTCCTCGGTCGCCACCAGCGCGCCTTCGAACCCGTCCTCAGCACCCACTGCAGGCCACTCCCTCACGCTCGCTCGTCGCATGCTCAACTGCGCCCGACATCTTTCCCCGGAGGTTACCGGGTCGC
>JBDTDY010000099.1:0-8212 GCA_039922835.1 Ornithinibacter sp. | reverse complement strand
AAGGCGGAAGTGCTGCAGTCGGATCTCGCTGCGGCGCACCGCCGTGTCGAGGAGCTCCGGGCGCGGGTCGTCGCCGCCACCCACGCAGAGAGCCTCGCGAGGCGCGCGCAGATCTCCTCGACGCGTGACGAGCGCTCGGCGATCGAGGCAGCCGGACGTGCCCGTCGCAAACTCGATGCCCTGCTCGGTGGGACGGGCACCTGAGTGGCGCCCGGCGAGCGGAAGTGGATCAGCCGCCGGGGGTGGCCGACCGGATCTCCTCCGCGGTGGGCACCCGCTTCTGGCGCCCCTCCTCAGGGAGGCAGTTGCTGATCGCGGTCATGATCCGCTTGGTGTCCGCCACCGGCGAGCGGTACTTCAGGTCGACGGGCTCGCCCACACGCACGCTCACCCTCGGTGGGTTGGTCACGCCCCACATCCGCGGCACGGGGGAGGAGCGGGGCCAGACGTGCTCGGTGCCCCAGATGCCGAACGGGATGACGGGGGCCCCGGTCATGGCGGCCAGCCGGGCGGCGCCGGTCTTGCCCTTGAGCACGGGGTCGTAGAACTTCTCGCCTCTCGGGATGGTGCCCTGCGGAAGCAGGCAGACCAGCTCGCCACCCTCGAGGGCGAGCGCAGCGGTCTCGAAGGAGTCGGTTCCGCCGGTGACCCGGTCGACCGGGATGCCGCCCATCGCCGCGGCGAGTGCGCCGATGACCGGCACGTCGAAGAGCTCCTTCTTGGCCATCACCCGACCCGTGCGACCGGTGGGCCGCATCATCTGGATCATCGCTGGCACGTCGAAGTAGGAGCGGTGGTTGCCGACGAGGATCGCGGGGCCGTGGCGCGGGATGTTCTGCGTGCCGGAGATGTCGAACCGTGCGTAGGGCCAGGCATAGGGAGGGCTCGCGAGGAACATCAACCGCTGCAGCTCCACACCCAGGACCGGGATCTTCACGACTCCCGGCGAGACGTCGAAGTGCACGATCGGCCACCCCCGGGCCAGGGCATAGACGCTGAGTCGGGGGTCGGGGTTGACCGCCGAGGGGTTGCCGACGGCGGAGAGCAGCGGCACGTCGTAGATGGAGTCGGAGTAGGCGAAGCTCTCCGAGAGGTCGATGCCCTCCTCCTGCGCCCACGCCCGCACGGCCGTCAGCTTGCCCCTCGACCACACGAACGGGCCGTCGATCGAGCCGCTGAACGCGCCCTCGTCGGTGAGCGCGTAGCGGGTCGCGATGACGTGGTCGAAGCCGAGCCGGTCCGCCAGCGGCTTGATGAGGTGGAACGGGGTGGTCGTGGCGAGGACCACCGGCCGCCCGGCCTTCTTGTGCTGCTCGATCAGGGTCAGAGCGAAGGGATGCACCACGGCCGTGATCGCCTCCGCGGCTGCCTCGGCGGCCGCCTCGAACGTGCCCGAGTCCCTGCCCCTGGCCACCAGGGTCGCCTGGCGCGCGAGGAAGATCGAGGGGAGCGTCTCGCCGATGAGGTCGAACATCCCATAGAGGAAGCGTTCACCCGGCAGCTTGCGGGTCACCACCCCCAGGTCGTACATGGCGCGAGAGAGCAGTGGACCGGTGCCGCCCTGGAGCAGCGTGCGGTCGAGGTCGAAGATGGCCGCACCTGACATGCACGTGAGGTTACCGGCTCGGGGGGAGGGTGAGGCGGCAGGCGCCCGGGAGGGCGAACGGCTCGAGCACGACACCCCCGCCGGAACCGCCGTGGGCGGCGTGGGCGCCGGCCACGAGTCCGGCGTGCACCTCGCAGACCACTTCGGGATGCCGGGTGGCTGCCTCCAGGAGCGGGCACGTGCGCAACAACACATCCGGGGTATCGGACCCCGCCGTGCCGTCGGGGCCGGACGCGCCCTCCTCGGGTGAGAAGCCGAGTCGCTCGAGGAGGGTGAGGACGCCCTGGCGCGGCTCCGGTCCCGGAGGAGGGTCGGGTCGATGGCCGGCCTCGGGGCTCGGCGCCCAGCCGGCCGACGGCCCTGTGAGCACGCTCGCCCAGGCCCGCCCGATCGCGCGGGAATCCCCCCTCGGGTCACCGCCGATTGCCGCCAGCCGATCCGCGAAAGCCCCTGCGAGGGCGAGGTACTGGGCAGCGTCGGGCTCGCCGTGGCGAGGGGCGAGCGCGCGCCGACCTGAGGCTGACACGGCATACCGCAGGGTTGGTCGGCCGCGGGCCGAGGAGGGTTCCGCCGGCTCGACCCGGACGAGCCCCACGTCGAGCAGGGCCCGCAGGTGGTGGCGGGTCGTGTTGGGGTGCCCCCCCAGCGTCGCCGCGATCTCCGCGACCGATGCCCGACCCCCCAGATCTTCCACCGCACGCAGCACCCGGGCACGCGGGACGTCGGGTGCGAGCGTCTCGGCGGGGGCCGGAGTTGGAGCCGGGCCCAGGGGTGGAGTATTTTTCACAATGTCATTGTATTTAACTTTTCGAGGAGGACCACATGGAGCGCACCACCATCCCCGTGACCGAGGCCCAGCACTCCTGCGCCTGCGGCGAGCAGGACCACGGCGTGCCCGAGCTCGACGTGCGCGCCGTGCCCCACGCGATTCGTCACGCGACCGTCTTCGGCGCGCTCTCCGCGATCCCGTCCGGCGGGTCCCTGGACCTCGTCGCGCCGCACGACCCCAAGCCCCTGCTGGCGCAGATCGCCGATCGTGAGAAGGGCGCGTTCAGCGTGCGCTACCTCGACGAGGGCCCGGAGGCCTGGCGCCTGCGGCTCACCCGCGCCTGAGGCAGGCGACGCGTCGATGTGCTCCTACTGCGGCTGCGAGAGCATCGAGGTGGTCGGCCGGTTCATGGCCGAGCACGTCGAGCTCATCAATGCCTCGGACCTGCTGCGCCGCGCCTGCCAGTCGGGTGACGCAGCGCAGGTCGCGAGCACCGCGACGCACCTCGCTTCGCTGATGCGCCCGCACACCACCGCCGAGGAGGTGGGCATCTTCGCTGTCCTCGCCGAGGACGAGGAGTTCACCTCGCACGTGCGGAGCCTGTGCGAGGAGCACATCGACCTCGACCTGCGGCTGGACGCGATCGCGGCGGGTGACCACGGGTCCTTCGCCGCGTTCGACCACGCCCTGCGGGTGCACATCGACCGGGAGGAGAACGGCCTCTTCCCGGCAGCGGCGATCGCGTTCGCCGGTGCGGAGTGGCAGCGG
Source organism: Ornithinibacter sp. (assembly GCA_039922835.1). Taxonomy (GTDB): domain Bacteria; phylum Actinomycetota; class Actinomycetes; order Actinomycetales; family Dermatophilaceae; genus Fodinibacter. The sequence goes on along the minus strand of JBDTDY010000099.1, from coordinate 5,069 downwards.
GTCGCCGACCTCACCCCCGACGCCGTGCTCGAAGGGGCCTGACGCCGACGATGAGCAGACCCAGCCGGGCCTGGCTCCTGCTTCCGGCGGGAGTCGGGCTGCTCGCCGGGCTCGACGCCGGGCTGCTCCTCCTCGGGGTGTGGGCCCCGGTGGGCTCGCCCCGTCTGCCCGACGTCCACGGCATCCTCATGGTCCTGGGCTTCCTGGGCACCCTCGTGGCCCTTGAGCGGGCCGTCGCGCTGCGCACCCCGTGGGGATACGCCGCGCCGGCACTCCTCGGTGGCGGTGCGCTGGCCCTGGTGAGCCCGCTCCCGGTCACTGTGGGCCAGGTGCTCCTCGTCGACGGCTCCGTCGCGCTACTCGCCGTGCTGACCGCTCTCTGGAGGCGGCGTCGTGACGACGCCGTGCTCGTCGAGGCACTCGGGACAGCGCTCGCGGTGATGGCGGCGCTGCTCTGGATGCGTGTGGAGACGGCTGTGGTCGTGCCACTGCTCGGCGGCTTCGTCGTGCTGACCATCGCGGCTGAACGTGTCGAGCTCGCTCGGATCCACCTACCGCACAACGCCACTCGGGTGTTGATCGGGTTTGCCCTGGGGTATGCCGTGGCCGCGACCACCGCGCTGCTCGCACCCGGGGTCGGGTCCAGGCTCACCGGCCTGGTGCTCCTCGCCCTGGTGGTGTGGCTCGCGCCCCGTGACGTCGCCCGACGGATGGTGCGCACGAGCGGCCTCCCGCGCTTCAGCGCCGCGGCGATGCTCGGTGGCTATGCCTGGCTCGGTGTGAGCGGGCTCGCCTGGCTGGTCCTGGGGGCTCCCCGCAGCACCGCTGCCTACGACCTGGTGGTGCACACCCTGTTCCTCGGCTTCGCCATGAGCATGGTCATCGCGCACGCCCCTGTCATCCTCCCCGCCGTGATCCGTAGGCCTCTTCCCTATCGGCGGCTCCTGTGGACGCCACTCGTGGTGCTCCATGCCGGGCTCCTCCTCCGGGTCGCAGGTGACGTCACCGGTGCCACGACGGCGTGGCAGACCGGGGGCGTGGTCACCGTCGTGGCCCTCCTGCTGCTGCCGCTCACCGCGGCGTTCAGCGTCATCGCCGCCGCGCCACGGACCGCCTCATCACTACACGCCCGAGCCCAAAACCGGACTCCCGCAGCCGAACACCGGAGCGCCAACACATGACCACCCCCCGCGGCACCTGGGCGCTGCGCGACAGACCCGGCGTGGTCTGGCTCGCGCTGGCCGTGCTGCTCGCCCTGGTGCACCCGTTTGTGCCCGGCTCCCAGTGGCTCATGGTGCACCTGGTGCTGCTCGGCGCCCTGACCCACTCCGCCATGGTCTGGAGCACCCACTTCACCCAGGCGCTGCTCAAGACATCAGCCTCGATCGACGACCGCACCCAGCAGAACCGGCGCATCGGGCTCCTCGTCGCGGGTGTGAGCGCCGTCCTCGTCGGGGTGCCCACCTCGCTGTGGCCCCTCACGGTGGTGGGTGCGAGCGCCGTGTCCGCGGCGATCCTCTGGCACGGGGTGCAGCTGTGGCGCCGGCTGCACCGCGCCCTCCCCGGGCGGTTCCGCATCACGGTGCGCTACTACCTGGCTGCGGCGGCCTGTGTGCCCGTCGGCGCCGGGCTCGGTGTCTGGCTGGCGCGCGGGCTGGGCGACGAGATGCACGGTCGGGTCATCGTCGCCCACTCGATGGTCATGGTGCTCGGGTGGGTCGGACTCACCGTGACCGGCACCCTGATCACCTTGTGGCCGACGATGTTGCGCACCCGGATCGATGACCGTGCGGAGCGGTTCGCCCGCCAAGCGCTTCCCGTGCTGGTGCTCGCGGTGAGCGTGCTGACGCTCGCGGCCGCCCTCGGGTCTCGCGCCGGTGCCCTCGTCGGGATCCTCGGGTATGCCGGTGGGCTGGCCTGGTGGGGGCGCGCCCTGGTGGCGCCCGCCCGCCAGGCCCCGCCGCGTCACTTCGCGACATGGTCGGTGACGGCTGCGCTGGGGTGGGCGGTTGTGGGGGTCGCGCTCGTCGCGTGGCGCATCGCCCGGGCTCCGTCGTGGGGTGAGGTCGGAGACGGATACGGACTCGTCGCAACCGTGTTGGCCGTGGGCTTTGCCGCTCAGCTCCTCAGCGGCGCGCTGTCGCACCTCATCCCCACCGTCCTGGGCGGCGGCCCGTCCGTGGTGCGCGCCGGGTCGGCGTGGTTCAACCGGGGCGCCGTCTGGCGGGTCACCGTCGTCAACCTCGGGCTCGTCGTCACGCTCCTCGTGACGGGCTGGGTCCGGGTCGCCGCGTCGGTGCTCGTCCTCGGCGCACTTGCCGCCTTCATCCCGCTGATGTTCGGGGCGATCCGGGCCGCCGTCGCCGCCCGGCGGGCCCTGCTGGCCGCGGTCGCCGAGCCCGGCTCCCGCCCCGCGCGCCTGGACCCCGAGCCGCGCGTGTGGTCCGCGGCTCAGCTCGTCGCGGGCGTGGCCACCGTCGCGCTCGCCGTGACCCTCGGGGTGGCGGCCGACCCGGCATCCGTCGGTCTCGTCAGTGCGTCGGGGGGAGGATCTCTCGCTGCTGGTGCCGCCTCCGACCCGGTGGCTGCCACCGGCGAGACGACAAGCGTGCGCGTCGAAGCCCATGACATGAGCTACTCGCCATCGAGCATCGAGGTGCCCTACGGGAACCGTCTCGTCATCGACCTCGTCAACGTCGACCCGGGCTCCCCCCACGACCTGTCCTTCGGGGACGACCTCACGACGCGCCGGATCATGCCGGGCCAGAGCGCGACACTCGACGTCGGCGTCATCGGGTCCAGTGGCGAGGGCTGGTGCACCATCGTCGGTCACCGGCAGATGGGCATGGTCCTCGATGTCGTCGTGCGAGGGGCCCCCGAGAAGAGCGCACCGACGACCTCGGCCGCCGCCGCCGCACCCAGTGCCCCCGGCATCCGGCTCGGTCAGGCCGCACCCCCAGGATTTCGGGCGGTGGATGCCGCCCTGCCGCCGCTGACCGCCGAACGCACCCACGAGATCACGCTCACCGTTGAGGAGGTGGACCTCGAGGTGGCGCCCGGGGTGCACCAGAAGCGCTGGACCTACAACGGATCGGTGCCAGCGCCCACCCTGCACGGGCGGATCGGTGACACCTTCGTCGTCACCCTCGTCAACCACGGCTCGATGGGCCACTCCATCGACTTCCATGCAGGGGAACGAGCACCCGACGAGGTGATGCGCACCGTGCCGCCCGGGGCGTCGCTGACCTATCGCTTCACCGCCACGCGCGCGGGCATCTGGATGTATCACTGCTCGACGATGCCGATGAGCGCACACATTGCGGCGGGCATGCACGGCGCGGTCGTCATCGAGCCCGACGGCCTGCCCGAGGTCGACCACAGCTATGTCCTGGTGCAGTCCGAGGTTCACGTCGACGGCGACGGCGTCGACCCGGTGCGTGAGGTCGACGCGGCATCGGCGGCCGCAGACACCCCGGATGCGGTCGTCTTCAACGGGGTCGCCAACCAGTACGACGCGAGGCCGCTCACCGCGCGGGTCGGTGAACGGGTGCGCTTCTGGGTGCTCGCCGCCGGCCCGAACCGGGGCACGAGCTTCCACGTGGTGGGAGGCCAGTTCGACACCGTCTGGAGCGAGGGCTCCTACCGGTTACGTCCCGGCGCAGAGGGGTCGGGCAACGGAGTCGGTGGTAGCCAGGTGCTGGGTCTGTCGACGGCCCAAGGTGGCTTCGTCGAGCTGTCGTTGCCCGAGCCGGGGCACTACCCGTTCGTCGACCACGTCATGGCCAACGCAGAGAAGGGGGCTCACGGCATCCTCCGTGTCACTCCGTGATCATGATCGCTGCGTCGAACCGCAATCCGTGGAGTGGTCATGGGGGCTCCGGGTCGTCGCACCCGTGTGGAGCCAGTCGATGAAGACGTCTGCTGCGTTTGGCCCACCCTCGACCTCGGCACGTGGTCCTCAGGCGGCGATCTGAGGCGCTGTCAAGACTCTTGGGTTTGGCGCCACAGGTGGCCCGGAGCCGCTCCGCCCGCTGACATCCTGAGCTCCGGGGTCCTAGTGTCGACGGATGAACGAGACGCCGGAACTGACCGTGCAGGACCTCACTCACCTTCGGCGTTGTGTCGAGCTCGCTCGAGAAGCGCTCCGCGAGGGTGACGACCCTTTCGGGTCAGTGCTGGTCGACCCCCGTGGCGTGGTGTTGCACGAGGAGCGCAATCGCACTGCCGGTGGCGATCAGACGCGCCACCCGGAGATCGAGCTGGCCCGGTGGGCGGCGGAGCACGTGGCACCGGAAGTACGGTCGGCGTGCACGGTGTACACGTCAGGAGAGCACTGCCCGATGTGCGCAGCCGGACATGCCTGGGTCGGGCTCGGCCGGATCGTGTACGCGGCGTCGACTGCCCAGCTCACCACGTGGCGACACGACTGGGAACTGGCGGACGGGCCAGTGGCGCCGCTGCCCATCAACGCCGTGGCCCCTGGCCTGTCCGTCTCAGGGCCGGCTCTCGAGCTGGCCGAGGAGTTGCGCGCGCTACACCAGCAGGCCGCCGAGCGAGAGACGGCGTCGCGAGCGGGAGCCGGCAACAGCGCCTGAACAGCCACGCGGGCGACTGGTAGCGCAGGGTGGGACTCGCAGCCGTGCTCGGTGCGCCAGTCGCGAGCGAGCGAGCGCGCGGCGGCGGTCTCCCGGGGTGGTTCGCGCAGGCACGCTGTTTCCTCAGCTGCCTGCGGTGCCGGCGATGATCGTCGGCACGACGACCGCAGCGAGGATTGCGGTGTTCAGGCTCTCGATGGCGCGCTTGACCGCCACCCCGACGGCAACCTCGCTGGACGCCTCTTCCACCCGACGCTTGAGCTCCTTCGCCGACATCCCTTCAGACTCGTCCTCCAGCACCTTCTTGGCGACCCCAAGGCCCTGAAGGATCGCCAACAACGTCGCGTCACTGCCCGAGGGTCGGCCGCCCACCAACACCGCTCGCAGACGTTCACGGACCTCGCGCTCAGGCACCGGGTCCAGGGTCGGGCGCTTGGCGGCGATCAGCCCCAGCAGCTTCGCGGGCACCACGTC
>JBDTDY010000098.1:0-5900 GCA_039922835.1 Ornithinibacter sp. | reverse complement strand
GGACGACACCACTCTGGGGCGCACCGTGTCGGTGCTGTGCATGGCCGCCGACGACCACCGCGCCCCGGCTCTGCTGGACGCCGCCCGGCGGGCGGCGTCGGTCACCCACTCGATCTTCGTGCGCATCCTCGACGTCGGCACCGACGACGAGATCGCCTACGTCGTCGAGGAGGACCTCGACGAGGCCCGCACCCTCACCCAGCTGGTGGAGTCGGGCGGGGTGCCCGGCGACGAGGTGCGCCGGATCACCGGTGAGGTGGCCTCGGGCCTGGACGCCGCGAGCGCCCGCGGAATGCACCACCTCGACCTGCGTCCCGACGACGTGCTGCGCACCCCCGACGGCGACGTGCGGCTGCGCTCCCTGGGCACCGCTGCGGTGCGCGTCGGCGAGGACGGCGCGGAGGCCGACGAAGCCGCCCGCCGCGACGCCGTGGGGGTCGTGGCCCTCGCGTATGCCGGTCTGACCGGTCTGTGGCCGCTCGGTGCCGGTGGCTGTGGCCTGGGTGAGGCGCCACGCGTGCCCGGCGGCATCGCCGCACCCTCCGAGATCGCCGCAGGCGTGCCCCGCGACCTCGACGCCATCTGTCGCCTGACCCTCAGCGACGACCAGGGACCGACGAGCCCCGGCGACTACGCCCGTCAGGTGGCCCCGTGGCCATCGAGGCAGGTCGTCGGCCCCCCGGTCACCCGCAGCGCACCACCGCTCCCCGTCGCCCCGCAGCCCGTCCTGGTCGAGGCCGACGCCGAGCCGGAGCCGCACCAGGACGAGAACCCCGAACCCGAGCCCGAACAGGGCGAAACCGCTGTCGCGGACGTCGTCGAGGACGACGACGCGACCCGCGTGCTGCCCGTCGTCGGCGGGGACCCGCAGTGGGCCAGCCCCGACACTGGTCAAGAAGCCGGTGACGACACCGGTGACGAAGCCGTGCAGGTCGGGCACGCCGAGGCCGGCGACGAGATGCTCCAGGGCACCGTGCTCGCCCACTCGCAGGCGCCGGTCGAGCCCTCCCGCGTCGCTGCGGCAGGCGCCGCGATGGCCGGCGCGGGAGCCGCTGTCGCCAGCGCCTTCGGGACCGCCGGCGACCGCGTCGGGGTGATGGCCAAGCGCGCCGTCGACAAGGTCTCCGAGATGTCTCCGGACACCCGCCGCGAGGAGAATGCGGGCGGCCTCGAGGCCCCGGCCCCCTTGGTCCCTGCCGAGCCGCTCACCAAGGACGAGTCCAAGGTGGCCCTCGCCATCGTGGCGTTCTTCCTCGTCTTTGCCCTGATCATCGGCATCTGGGGCGTCTCGCGCATCGGGAGCAACAGCAACCTCGGCCTCTCGGGTGAGGGCAGCGCCCCGCAGACGCGCACGACCACGGTGGCCCCCAGCTCGCCCGGTGCTTCGGCGACCACCTCGCCCGAGGCCGGTGGTGTTGCAGGGCCGATCGCCGTGACCAGTGCCACGGCATACGACCCCCAGGGCGACGGCAACGAGAACGACGCGGACACCCCCAAGATCATCGACGGGGACCCGTCGACGGGGTGGAAGTCCGAGAACTACCGCAGCGACACCTTCGGTGGGCTGAAGAAGGGACTGGGCATCGTGCTCGACCTCGGCGCCGAGAAGACGCCGAAGTCCGTGGAGCTCGTGCTGCCGGTCGCCAGCGACTTCGAGGTGCTGATCGGGCCCAAGGCGGGGCTCGAGGGCGCGACGAAGGTCGGGGAGAGCAAGGGGAAGTCCGGCACCGTGACCATCACGATCGACAAGCCCGTCACTGGACAGTTCGTCGTCATCTGGTTCACCCAGCTGACCGCGGACGACCGCGGCAAGCGACGCGCCTGGCTCAACGAGGCCACCGTCACCGGCTGAGGGCCGGGGCGAGCGTGATGGGCGAGGACCTGAGGTTGCTCGATGACCGCGAGCTGATGGCGCGGCACGTCGCGGGCGACGGGGGGGCGGCCTTCGGGGAGCTGTTCCGTCGTCACCGTGACCGCATGTATGCAGTGGCGGTGCGCACCACCGGGCAGCGCGAGCTCGCGGCTGATGCCGTGCAGGACGCGTTCATCTCCGCCTACCGCCGGGCCGAGGCCTACCGTGGCGAAGCAGCAGTGACGACCTGGCTGCACCGCATCGTCGTCAACGCCTGCCTGGACCGCCTGCGGCGCGAGAAGGTCTCGGTGCGACGGGCCGGGGACCTCGGTGAGCTCGACCTGCCGGACAAGCATGACCACCACTCCTCCGTCGAGGTGCGCCTCGACGTGCAGGCCGCCCTCACGCGGATTCCCGAGGCGCAGCGCCTGGCGCTGACCCTGGTCGACATGCACGGGCTCTCGGTCGCCGAGGCCGCAACCGTGCTCGGGGTGGCGGAGGGCACGGTGAAGTCACGCTGCTTCCGGGGCCGGGCCGCTCTCGCCGCGATCCTGCGACCGGAGCCCGTCGTGGTCGACACGGAACCGGGGGGCTCGCGGTGACGTCACACCCCCGGCTTGGCCGCTGTGCCCCGCCCGCCTGCCGGCCCACCCGGCACCGACCCAGCAGCCACGCGCCCCGGAGGACCTCGTGAGAGACCGTGACGACGACGCACCCGTCGAGCACGACCCCACCGGGATGCGCGACCTCCTGGCCAACCTCCCCGAGCCCGGACCGATGCCCGCGGACCTCGTCGCACGGATCACCGCGTCACTGGCCAATGAGGCCGCCGCCACCCGCTCCCCGGATGCCGTGGGCGGCGACCGGATCCTTGAACTCCCGCTCTCACGCCGCTCCCGGTGGCCACTGCTGGGCGTCGCCGCAGCGGTGGTCGGTGCGCTGGGTCTCGGCGGCCTCGTGCTCAGCACGGCGCCGGGTGGTCTCACCGCGGCGCTTGACCTCGGGGGTCGCGACTCCGATTCCTCGGCCGGGTCCGCCGCCCAGCTCGCCCCCGACAGCTCCGGCGCCGAGGGGGCGCGCAGCGGCGCCGTCGTGACGTGGTCCGGAACCACCTACGACACCTCGAACCTCGCGTCCCGGGCGGCCGGACTCATGTCGGGCACCGGCGCTGCTGCCTCCTCCGCCACCGCGGTCCCGCCCTCCGTCGCCACCCCGGAGGGCGCTCGGTCCTGCGCCGACGGGCTCGGCATCGATCCCGGGGCGACCCTGGTCGTGGATGTGGCCACCTTCGAGGGGCGACCGGCGGCCGTGCTGCTCGTCACGCAGGGCAGCGTCCACACCGCGTATGCCGTGGAGCGCTCCTGCTCTGCCGGGTCCCCCGGGGTCATCAGCGGGCCGGTGCCGGTCACCCCCTGACCCACGGAGCCTCAGCCACTGTCGGACGAGCGTGACCACCTCATCCTCGCGAGGTTGTCGACCCACGTCCGACGCTGAGGTGGTGGGGGTGGTGACTCCCGGCGGGGCGAGGCCGGTGTGGGAACACCCGGGCCCTAGGATCGGTTCCAGTGAGGCACCGCATGTTGCGGTCGCCACCGCGATCGACCACTAGAGGATGTGTCCCTGTGACCCACGACGTTCGTGACGTCATCATCATCGGCTCCGGCCCCGCAGGCTGGACCGCGGCTGTCTATGCCGCTCGTGCCAACCTCGCACCCCTCGTCATCGAGGGAGCGGTCACGGCCGGCGGCGCGCTGATGAACACCACCGAGGTCGAGAACTTCCCCGGGTTCCGCGACGGCATCATGGGCCCGGACCTCATGGAGAACATGCGCGCGCAGGCGGAGCGCTTCGGTGCCGAGATCATCACCGACGACGTCGAGTCGGTGCGCCTGGAGGATGACGTCAAGGTCGTCACGGACTCAGAGGGCACCGAGCACCGCGCCCGCACCGTCATCCTGGCGATGGGCTCCGCCTACCGTGAGCTGGGCCTGCCGGACGAGAAGCGGCTCTCCGGGCACGGGGTCTCCTGGTGCGCCACCTGTGACGGGTTCTTCTTCCGCGACCAGGACATCGCCGTGGTCGGCGGCGGCGACTCCGCCGTCGAGGAAGCCACCTTCCTTACCAAGTTCGCCCGCACGGTGACGATCGTGCACCGCCGCGACGAGCTGCGGGCCAGCAAGATCATGGCCGAGCGGGCGCACGCCAACGAGAAGATCCGGTTCGCGTGGAACAGCGCCGTCGATGCCATCCACGGCGGCGACAAGCTCACCGGCATCACCCTGCGCGACACCGTCACGGGGGAGACCAGCGAGCTGGCCGTCACCGGGTTGTTCATCGCCATCGGCCACGACCCCCGCAACGAGCTGGTCAAGGGTGTCATCGAGCTCGACGCGGAGGGTTACGTGCTCGTCGACGGTCGCAGCTCGCGCACCAACGTGCCCGGCGTCTTCGCCTGTGGCGACCTCGTCGACCACACCTACCGGCAGGCCATCACGGCAGCCGGATCCGGCTGTGCCGCAGCCCTGGACGCCGAGCGCTTCCTCGCCCACTGAGCCCCGCTGGTGTCGGGGGCTTCCGGCACGATGACGGAGCACCACCCAGCACCGAACAACCCGAAGACCACCACAGCCAGTAACCACCACCTGTCGAAAGGACCACCACCATGGGAGCCATCTCCACCACGACCGACGCGACCTTCGAGGCCGACGTCATCAAGAGCGAGAAGCCGGTCCTCGTCGACTTCTGGGCGCCCTGGTGCGGCCCGTGCCGCGCCGTCGCCCCGGTCCTCGAGGAGATCGCCCGCGACCACGACGAGGTGACCATCGTCAAGCTCAACACCGACGAGAACCCCGCCATCACGGGCAAGCTCGGCATCACCAGCATCCCGACCATGCACGTCTACATGGGCGGGGAGATCGTCAAGACGATCATCGGCGCGATGCCCAAGCCCAAGCTCCTCCGCGAGCTCGAGCCCTTCCTGAACTGACACCTCGCACGGGGTCTCCCTCGTTCGAGCCAGCCGCAAAGCTGATCACCTACTGACGCCAAGAGGCACGGAAACCGTTGTGCTGCAACGGTTTCCGCGCCTCTTTCGTTGTGCCGTGTCAGGACTCGCGGTCGCCGCGCAGACCCATCGAGTCGAGGATCCGGTTGAGGTCCTCCACGGATGCGAACTCCACCGTGAGCCGGCCCTTGCGCTGACCGAGCGCGATTCGCACCCGCGTCTCGAGCCGATCGGAGAGGTCCGCCGCGAGGTCGTCCAGCTGGGGCCGCCGTCCACCTGGTCGCGGCGCGCGCCGCGCGGCAGGGGTGTCGTCGTCGCCGAGGGTCACCAGCTCCTCGACGGTTCGCACCGAGAGACCCTCTGCGACGATGCGCTGGGCCATCCGCTCCATCGCGGCGGCGTCCGGCATCCCCAGCAGGGCTCGGGCGTGACCGGCGCTGAGCACCCCGGCCGCAACTCGGCGCGCCACGACCGGGGGCAGGCGCAACAGGCGCAGGGTGTTCGAGATCTGCGGGCGGGAGCGGCCGATCCTTCGTGCCAGCTCCTCCTGGGTGCACCCGAAGTCATCGAGCAGCTGCTGGTATGCCGCGGCCTCCTCCAGCGCGTTGAGCTGGCTACGGTGCAGGTTTTCCAGGAGCGCGTCGCGCAGGAGGTCATCCTCCTCCGTCGCCTTGATGATCGCCGGCACGTCGCTCATGCCGGCGGCGCGAGCAGCGCGCCAGCGCCGCTCGCCCATGATCAGCTCGAACTGCACCTCGTCACCAGGCTCGGCATCAGGGGCGCGGCGCACCACGATCGGCTGGAGCACCCCGATCTCGCGGATGGAGTGCACCAGCTCGTCGAGCTCGTCCTCGTCGAAGACCGTGCGCGGCTGGCGCGGGTTGGGCACGATCGCATCGAGCGGGATCTGCGCGAACTCCGCTCCGGGCACGGGTCGCAGGCCGCCGGCATCCACGTCGACAGGTGCGGCGTCACGCCCGGCGCCCCCCTCCTCCCCTGATGGCGCATCGGACTCCCCATCGGCGGATTCGAGCGGCGCAACCC
>JBDTDY010000097.1:0-2615 GCA_039922835.1 Ornithinibacter sp. | reverse complement strand
GTGCGCCGCTCGGCCGGGGTCCTCATCGCACGTGCGAGTGCACGATGGCCCGGATCTGCTCGCGCTCCGCCGCGACCCGCGCGTGACGCTGCGCCTCGTGGACGCGGCGCTGGTGCGCGGTGCGGCGGATGCGCTGCATCGCCCTGGTGTACATGTCGCTCTCCTTGCTGGTCAGGTCATGATCTGTCGGTGTCCGGGCTCGATCGGGACCGGACCTCGGGGATGTCCTACGCGGCCACCTCACTCTTGCGGGGACGTCCGCGCGGACGCTTGCGGGCGACGATCGCGCCCTGGACGAAGAGCTCTCCGCCCCAGACACCCCACGGCTCACGCCGGTCCAGGGCCCCGGACAGGCAGGCTCCCCGAACCGGGCAGGTGCCGCACAAGGACTTGGCGAACTCGACGCCCTCGGGGGTGTCGGCGAACCACAGCTCGGCCTCGTTCTCGCGACAGGGGATGCCGTCGCCGGTGTTCACGGATGCCTCGCGCAGGTCCAGGATCTGGGTCAGCTGCATCGGGGTGTCACCTCCTCGCTCGTCGCGCCGGGTGGGGCGCTCTGTCATCTCGGTGCGCCGGGTGTGGCGCCCGGGACTGGGTGGGCGGTCGTGCCTGCCCTGGGTGGTCGTGGTGCTCATGTCGTGGCCTCGCGTGCTCGTGGTGTCCGGGGTGGTGGGTGCAGGTGCGGCGGGAATGACAAAGGCCGCGGATCCCGGTGTCGGGATCCGCGGCCTCAAGGCGACCTGTCGTGTCGATCAGACAGGTGGAGCCTTGAGGCGTGGATACACGACTCCCGTGACCGGGGTGACTGCGAGAGCGCTCACGCGGTCATCGATGCACAGATCGATGCGCGCCGCGAACGACACAGTGCGCCCCTGGAAGGTGCCTGCGGCGACTGCGTGAGCGGTGTTGGACCCGCGCCAGTGGCGCACGGGGGTCTCACGGACAGCAGTCATCGCCATCTCCTTCGACGTCGTCATCGTCTTCATCAGGGCCAACCCTCCTCACTGATCTCGTTCTGCGGTGCGCGCCCGACCGGGCCCGCGAGGACTCACACAGGCTAGAACACACCGATCCTCGCGGGCAACGGGTTTTCTGGAGGATGGTGCGCGTGAGCGTGATCCACCGCGGGAAACCTGTTGTCCCACATCGCGATGGGACTCAGGAAAAATCCTTGATGACGGTGAGCACTGCCTCGCCGTAGCGCTCCAGCTTGGCCGGTCCGACCCCGCTGATCCGGGCCAACGCCGCGGCATCCGCGGGAACCTTCTCGGCAATGGCCGTCAGCGTCGCGTCGGTGAAGACCACGAATGCCGGAACGTCAGACTCCTTGGCTGTCGCCAACCGCCACTCCCGCAGGGTCTCGAAGAGCCGCTCGTCCATCGTCGGCGGACACCCCCCGCACCGGCCGATCGTGCGCTCGCGGGCACTGCCGAGTGGCGTTCCGCAGGTGCGACACGTGGACCGGGCTCGCTCGCTCTTCTGGGTCGCGTCGACCTTGCGGTGCCGGCGCTTCGGCTGGGAACGGGCACCCTCCCCGAGAACGGCTGCCGTGCCGTCGAGGAAGCGCGAGGGGCGTCGGGTGGCCTTGGCGCCAGGGGTGCGGGACGCGGCATACGACAGGGTGAGTCGCTCACGGGCCCGGGTGACCCCGACGTAGAGGAGGCGGCGCTCCTCCTCGATCGCCTCGGGCGTGTCGGCCATGGTGATCGGCAGCAGCCCGTCGGAACACCCCACCAGGAAGACGGTGTCCCACTCCAGGCCCTTGGCGGCGTGGAATGACGCCAGCGTCACGCCCTGCACCGTGGGTGCGTGTTGGGCGGCGATCCGCTCGTCGACCTCGCGAACGAAGGCCGGCATGCGCGCCTGAGGGTCGAGGGCGGCGACGTCGTCAGCGAGGGCGGCCAGGGCGGCCTGGGATTCCCAGCGCTCTCGCGCAGCGCCGCCGCGCGCGGGCGCCTCGCGCGACCAGCCGGCGCCCAGCAGCACGTCACGCACCAGCTCGGGAAGCGGCACCTCGCCGTCGTCGGAGCGAGCCGCGCCGCGCATGAGCACGACGGCGTCGCGAACTTCCTTGCGGGAGAAGAACCGCTCCCCACCACGGACGAGGTAGGGGATGCCGCGCTCCGCCAGCGCGGACTCGAAGCCCTCGCTCTGTCCGTTGGTGCGGAAGAGGATCGCGATCTGCGAGGGAGCGTGTCCACCCTCGACGAGAGCCTGGATGCGACCGGCCACCGTCGCGGCCTCGTCGGGGTCGTTGTCGGCGAGGACCAGCTCGGGGGTAGGCCCGTCGGGCCGCTGGGCCCGCAGCTCCACCGACCCGGATCGTCGCGCACCGCCCGGCCCCCGCAGGACGAGGTTGGCCAAGCCCACCACCTGGGGCGTCGAGCGGTAGTTGCGCACGAGCTCGACCGTGCGCGCGGTGGGGTGAGCAGCGCGGAAGCCGAGCAGGTGCTGGGGGGATGCGCCGGTGAAGGAGTAGATGGTCTGCGCCGGGTCGCCCACGACGCACAGGTCGCCGCGGTCGCCGAGCCACAGCTCGAGCAGTGCCTGCTGGAGCCGGTTCACGTCCTGGTACTCGTCCACGACGAAGTGGCGGTACTGCGAGCGCACCGCAC
>JBDTDY010000096.1:0-2561 GCA_039922835.1 Ornithinibacter sp. | reverse complement strand
CGTTGACCAGCCCTGCCGCACCGAGCTGCTCGGCCTGACGCTCCTACAGGGCGAGTGCGAGGACTGCGCCCAGGACCCCCAAGCCGCCGAGGATCACGACCGTCAGCGCGAGCCGGGCTCGAAGACCCCGCGCCCTCGTGGGCGGCTCGGACTGCGAGGACCGAGCGGCTTCCCAGAGCGGGGTGGCGTCGAAGGGCTCGAGGTCGAGCTTCGGCAGCCCGGTCGTGTAGTGGGGCACGTCGTCCCGTTTCGGTCGAGGGGGGTGGGAGGTCGCCCCACCGTATGGGTGGCCGCGCCCCCGGACCGGGCGAATCGAGCCGATTGCCAGAACACCGGCCGAACGGCCGAGACCCCCGACCGAACGGTCGGGGGTCTCGGTTGCGTCGCAGGAGAGGTCAGACGCCGCCGATGGACTCGTCGGCCTTGCCCTGTGCAGAGTCGACCTGATCGGCGTACTTCCCGCCCGTGGCCTTGTCGGCGGCGTCTCCACCGTGCTCGATGGCCTGGTCGCTGAACTTCTCGACCTGGTCGGGATGGTCCTTGCTCAGGTCACCCAACTTCTCCTTGGCGCTGTCGAAGAAACTCATGCGACCTCCTCTCGTTCGGGAACATGTCTGCCCCCGTGGGGGCACCCACCAGCAAACACCGAATCATCCGGGAATGCCAGTTCCTTAACCTGTGAATGGCCGAACACGTGCCCGTGGCCGCGCACCACCCCCAGGTGTCCGCGTCCTGACCGATGCAGCGGCTCTGGAAGAATCGCCGGTATGGCCATCCGTCCCGTCGTCATCACCGGGGAGCCCGTCCTCCACCGCCGCGCCCAGCCTGTCGAGGTCATCGACGACGAGGTGCGTGACCTCGTCGCCGACATGTTCGAGACGATGGACGCGGCCAGAGGAGTGGGCCTGGCGGCGCCGCAGGTCGGGGTCGGCCTGCGGATCTTCACCTGGCAGCTCGGCAACGAGGACGGCATCCCTCCGCGCGGCGTGGTGATCAACCCCTTCCTCTCCGCGAGCAAGCCGATCGTGGGCGACCCCGACCCCGACGAGGAGGTCGAGGGGTGCCTGTCCGTGCCGGGGGAGTCCTTCCCGCTCCGGCGCGGGGAGAGCGCCGTCCTCACCGGCCAGGACCTGGCGGGTCAGGACCTGCGCTACGAAGCCACCGGATGGTTCGCCCGGATGCTCCAGCACGAGTACGACCACCTCAACGGCTTCCTCTACGTCGACCGGCTCCAGGGCAAGTGGGCGCGTCGAGCGAAGAAGGCCGTGAAGGCCAACGGGTGGGGTGAGCCCGGTCTGCGCTGGGAGCCGGCGACGGACCGCGACCCGTTCGGGCATGATGAGGAGACGCCCGAGGGGGAGCGTGTCGACTGACGCCCCGGTCATCATCGGGGTGGTCGGAGCCACAGCCACCGGGAAGTCCGCCCTGGGGATCGAGCTCGCCGGCAGGGTCGGTGGTGAGGTCGTCGGCGCGGATGCCTCCCAGCGCTATCGGGGGATGGACATCGGCACCGCCAAGGTCCCGCTCGAGGAGCGACACGGCATCCCCCACCACCAGATCGACGTGCTGGACGTGACGCAGGAGGCCAGTGTCTCGGACTACCAGCAGGCAGCCCGAGCAGACATCGAGGCCATCCGGGGGAGAGGGTCCGTCGTCGTGGTCGTCGGCGGCTCGGGCCTCTACGTGCGGGCGGCACTGGACCGGCTCGAGATCCCCCCGACGGATCCGGCTGTGCGACAGGCACTACAAGACCGGGCGGATGCCGGGGACGTCGCGGGTCTGCGCGCTGAGCTGGCACGGGCCGACCCGGAGGCTGCGGCTGCCATCGAGGGCAACAACATCCGGCGGATCGTGCGCGCCCTCGAGGTCATCGTGATCACGGGTCGACCATTCTCCGCGACGATGCCGCGGCGCGAGTTCGTCTCTCCCACTGCTCTTGTCGGGCTCAAGGTGCCTCGGCCGGTGCTCTACGAGCGGATCGCCGCGAGGACCTCTCGGATGTTCGCCGACGGTCTCGTCGAGGAGACCCGTGCTCTCGAGCGGCGGGGCCTGCGGGACGGTGTCACCGCACGGCGAGCAGTGGGCTACGCCCAGGCCCTCGCGGTCATCGACACGCGCATGACTCCTGAGGAAGCTGTCATCGACACGACCCAGCGCACCCGGCGGCTCGTGCGTCGCCAGGAGTCGTGGTTCGGCGCAGACCCGCGGATCACGTGGTTCGACCCCAGCCAGGCAGACCTCGTCGACCGCGTCGTCGAGCTCGTTCACCGGGTGGAGCGCGCCGGCGATCCCGCCTCGAGCTGAGCTGGCCTCACGGGTGGAGGGTGGTCCCGGACGAGGGTGTTTCCGGCGTGAATCGCGACTTCTGAGGCCGGTGTGGCACGTGTGACGGGGGTGATGCATTCCGATGAATTAGATTCTGCTGTAGGCGAACTCGTGCACCTAGGCTCTTGTGTCTCGAACGGGTGTCCGATAGAATGTGGGGTATGGACCAGCCCTTGATGAGCCTCGCGGAGACCCGCTCGGCGATGCAGGCGGCCCGGGACACGCTCGCGGGTTTT
>JBDTDY010000095.1:0-3005 GCA_039922835.1 Ornithinibacter sp. | reverse complement strand
GGCACTCGGTGACCAGGCTCTACTGGCCCGCGGCGGAGACGGCGGCCGTGGCGGCTGCCGTGGACGAGGCACGTTCACGGCAGCCGGTCGCCCACGTCGCGCTCGAGCACCCGTGGGACGCGTTGTCGGGGAAGGGCGATGCCGGGCTACCCGTCGTGGAGCTCGACGGCCAGGTGCTGGCGACCGCCGACCACCATGGCCCTCCGGTCATTCTCCGCTGAGGGCCCGGACGCTCAGGACGAACGGTTGACCCCGGCGGCTACTCGACGTCCACCCAGTCCAGGGTGCGGCTGACGGCCTTCTTCCACCCGGCATACCCGTCACGCCGCTGGTCCTCGTCCCACTGCGGCTCCCATCGCTGGTCCTCCGCCCACTTCGTGCGCAGCTCGTCCGTGCCGGACCAGAAGCCGGTCGCCAGCCCCGCGGCATACGCAGCACCGAGTGCAGTCGTCTCGGCGACGACGGGCTTGGAGACCGGCACGCCCAGGATGTCGGCCTGCAGCTGCATGCAGAGCTGGTTGGCGGTGACACCCCCGTCGACCTTCAGACAGGTCAGCTTGACACCGGAGTCGGCCTCCATCGCCTCCACCACGTCGCGGGACTGGTAGCAGATCGCCTCGAGGGTGGCCCGGGCGAGGTGGGCGTTGGTGTTGAAGCGCGAGAGCCCGACGATCGCGCCGCGGGCATCACTGCGCCAGTAAGGGGCGAACAGCCCGCTGAATGCCGGGACGAAGTAGACCCCGCCGGTGTCCTCGACCTGGGCGGCGAGCCGCTCGACCTCGGAGGCGCCGCTGATGATGCCGAGCTGGTCGCGCAGCCACTGCACCGCGCTGCCCGTGACGGCGATCGACCCCTCCAGCGCGTAGACCGGCTTGGCATCGCCGAGCTGGTAGGCGACGGTCGTGAGCAGGCCGTTGTTGCTTCGGACGAGCTCCTCGCCGGTGTTGAGCAGCAGGAAGTTGCCTGTGCCGTAGGTGTTCTTGGCTTCCCCGGGCTCGAAACAGACCTGGCCCACGGTTGCCGCCTGCTGGTCACCGAGCACACCCGTGATGGCAACCTTCGCCCCGCGCCGCTCACCGGTGGTCGTGCCGTATGCCGTGGCGTCGCTGCTCGCGTGGATGCTCGGCAGCATGGAGCGGGGGATGCCGAAGAAGCCGAGGAGCTCGTCGTCCCAGTCGAGGGTGGTCAGGTCCATGAGCATGGTGCGGCTCGCGTTCGTGACGTCGGTGGCGTGGATGCCGCCGTCCGGCCCCCCCGTGAGGTTCCAGATCACCCAGGTGTCGGGGGTGCCGAAGAGTGCGTCGCCGCGCTCCGCGGCCTCGCGCAGACCGTCGACGTTCTCGAGCATCCACTGCACCTTGCCGGCCGCGAAGTACGTCGCCGGCGGGAGTCCGGCCTTCTGGCGGATGACGTCACCACGGCCATCGCGATCGAGTGCCTTGGCGATCGAGTCGGTGCGGGTGTCCTGCCAGACGATGGCGTTGTGGAAGGGGCGGCCAGTGCGCTTGTCCCAGACGATGGCGGTCTCGCGTTGGTTGGTCACGCCGATGGAGTCGAGGTCACCGCTGACGATGCCCGCCTTGGCGAGGGCGGTGCCGATCACGCTCTGGGTGCGATCCCAGATCTCCAGCGGGTTGTGCTCCACCCACCCTGCGCGGGGGAGCAGCTGCTCGTGCTCGAGCTGGTGCTTGGCGACCTCGCGGCCGTCGTGGTCGAAGATCATGAACCTTGTGCTCGTGGTGCCCTGGTCGACTGCTCCGATGAAGTCCGCCATGACCCGAGCCTAGAGCGTGAGGAAGCGCACGCGGCATACCGATTCCATGTGCCGGGCGCTCACGCAAGGATGGGGTCCTCACGTCGACGAAGGGGGCACCGGTGCAGTTCGGGCGCAGCTACGAGGAGTTCGAGGTCGGGGCCATCTACAAGCACTGGCCGGGAAAGACCGTCACCGAATACGACGACCACCTGTTCTGCCTGCTGACGATGAACCACCACCCCCTCCACCTCGATGCGAATTACGCAGGGGAGAGCACGCAGTTCGGCAGGAACGTCGTCGTCGGCAACTACGTCTACTCGATCCTGCTCGGCATGTCGGTGCCCGACGTCTCTGGCAAGGCGATCGCCAACCTCGAGATCGAGAGCCTGCGGCACGTCGCTCCGACGTTCCACGGCGACACGCTCTACGGCGAGACCAGGGTGCTCGACAAGTGGGAGAGCACGAGCAAGGACGACCGTGGTGTGGTGCACGTCGAGACGATCGGCTACAACCAGGACGGGAAGGTGGTGTGCATCTTCCGCCGCAAGGTCATGGTGCCCAAGGAGAACTACCTCCAGGCGCGCGGTGGCGAGCAGCCCGGCCGGCCCACTCCGCAGCCGGACAAGAACTGGACCGGTCCGGCAGCCCCCACGGCCTGAGCACCGGCCCTGGGCCCAGCCCCGTGTGAACGAGCCTGTCGGGCAACGTGATCAGTTGCCAACGGCACCGGTCTCGGTGGACCCGTCCGAGTTGGTCCAGGTGACCCGGTCTGCCCCGATTCCGCCCACTGACGAGGGAACGGAGAGGTGCGCGAGGACCATCGTGTCCCCGATCGAGCCGCCGGGGACGGTCTGAGTCGATGTGAGCGTGGCTCCGGGCGTCGGGGTGATGAGTGCGTCGCGCGCACCGGCGGGCAGCACGATGAGGAGGGTTGTGGCCATGGTGTCGGAGCCCTCGGGCTGCTCGCCAGACATGAGCGACTGCACCCGTGCCACCGGGCTCGGGTTCAACTGCTTCGTGCTGGTGGAGCCGTCACCGAAGATGCCGAAGGTTCCCTGGGCGCGCGAGACGAATGCGAGCTCGCCTCCCACCTTGGCGCTGGGCACGAGGGCTCCGCCGGAGTCACGCACGTGCTCACCGTCGCTCCACAGGAGCCCGCTGAAGATCCGATCGGTCTCGGTGGCGGGGTAGCGCACGGCGAACACCTGACGAGCCGTGCCGGGCAGGGGCTCGAAGCCCATGTTGGACT
>JBDTDY010000094.1:0-3018 GCA_039922835.1 Ornithinibacter sp. | reverse complement strand
GTCGACAACTACGACAGCTTCGTCTTCACCATCGTCGGCTACCTCGAACAGCTGGGGGCGCAGTGCGAGGTCGTGCGCAACGACGCGGTGGCTCCTGGCGATGCCGTCGACTTCGACGGGGTGCTCGTCTCGCCCGGGCCGGGAACGCCGCAGGAGGCGGGGGTCTCCGTCGCGATGATCGAGGGGTGCGCCGAGCGAACCCAGCCCATGCTCGGCGTGTGCCTGTGGCACCAGGCGCTCGGGGTGGTGCTGGGCGCGACCGTCGGGCGGGCGCCGGAGCTGCTGCACGGCAAGACCTCGCAGGTGCTGCACGACGGCACCGGGGTGCTCGCGGGGTTGGCGAGCCCCTTCACCGCCACCCGTTACCACTCGCTGACGATCGACCCGTCCACGGTGACGGGCGACCTGGTGCCCAACGGGCACACCGAGACCGGCATCATCATGGCTGCCCGGCACGCGAGCCTGCCCCTGCACGGGGTGCAGTTCCACCCCGAGTCGGTGCTCACCCAGGGCGGGCACCGCATGCTGGCCAACTGGCTCGCCGTCTGTGGCGACCCGGACGCCGTGCAGCGCTCCGAGGGCCTGAGCCCGCTGGTGCACGACGCGGCCGGGGTGGCGAGGATGGTCGCATCCGGCTGACCTCGTCGGGCTGATCGCGCTCCCCGGTCAGGGTGAGGCGCTCGGCGACGGGCTCGGCGACGGGCTGGGGGACGGCGTGGGCGTCTCGCTCGGGCTCGGGCTCGGGCTCGGCGTCGGAGTGGGCGGCGGCGGCGTCGGGGAGGGGGTCGGAGGCTCCTTCTGGGCCACCATGATCTTCACCGTGCTGCCGATGTCGACGGTGCCGGATGCCGGGGTCTGCTCGAGGATCCGTCCCTCGGGCACCGTGCTCGTCACCGTGAAGTCGCTCTCCGCGGTGAGGTTGGCCTCAGCGAGCAGGCGCAGTGCGTCGTTCTGGGACTTCCCGACGACGTTGGGCACGTCCACCTTTCCCGTCCCAACCCGAAGGTTGACGGCTGAGGCCGGGGCGACCGACGCGCCGTTGCCCGGGTTGGAGTCGATGACCTGGTCCTTCTCCGCGTCCGGGTCGTTCACCTTCTCGACGGTTCCGACGCTCAGCCCGAGGTCGCTGAGCAGGCTGGTCGCCTCGGTCAGGGACTTCCCGCGCAGATCCGGCACCCCGACCGACGCGGGCCCGCTCGACACGGCGAGGCGAATGCTGCTGCCGGCGGCCACCTCCGTGCCGGCACCCGGGTTCTGGGAGATCACCTGACCGCTGGGCACCGTGTCGTTCTGCTGGGGTGTGGACTCCGACGTCAGTCCCACCCGGGCCAGTTTGGCGACCGCGGTCTGCTCCGGGTCCCCGACGACACGAGGGACAGAGATCTTCGGGGGTGCGGCGGTGCCGAAGTAGGTGCTCACCCCGAAGACCAGCAGGCCCAGGGCGGCGATCGCGGCGATCGTCAGCAGGATGTAGGCGACGGGTCCGCGCTTGGCCCGCTCCTGCTCACCACCGACGGCCGGGAAGGTGTCGGTGGCGCCCCCGGGGGGCAGCATCCCATAGGCGGAGGTGGGCTCACCGTCGGCGTCGAGGGCCGCGAGCTGCTCCGTGCGGGCAGCCTCGGTGAGGGTGCTCACCGCCGCACCGCCCAGCGCGGCCGCACCCTCGTGGGCCGCTGCTGAGCCGCGCGCCACGTCGCTGATCGGGCGGCCGAGCCGGACTGCCTGCAGGTCGGCGCGGAACTGGTTGGCGTCCTGGTAGCGGGCCTCACGGGCCTTGGCCAGCGAGTGCAGCACCACGGCATCCAGGTCTTCGCTCACCGTGTCGCTGAAGCGGGACGGTGCGGGCGGCTTCTCCCCGACGTGCTGGTAGGCGATGGCGACCGGGCTGTCACCCCGGAACGGCGGCCTGTCGGTGAGCAGCTCGAAGAGCGTGCACCCGGTGGAGTAGAGGTCGGAGCGGGCGTCGACGTTCTGACCCTGCGCCTGCTCGGGCGAGAGGTACTGCGCGGTGCCGACCACGGCCTGGGTCTGGGTCATCGTGGCGTTTGCGTCGGCCATGGCTCGGGCGATGCCGAAGTCCATGA
This sequence comes from Ornithinibacter sp., assembly GCA_039922835.1. GTDB lineage: Bacteria > Actinomycetota > Actinomycetes > Actinomycetales > Dermatophilaceae > Fodinibacter. The sequence continues at coordinate 934 of JBDTDY010000094.1, read as the reverse complement.
CCTTCACCGTGCCGTCACGGGTGATCATGATGTTGGCGGGCTTGATGTCGCGGTGGACGATGCCCATCCGGTGGCTGTAGGCGAGGGCGTCCAGGACCCCCTCGGTGATCTTCATGGCCTCGACGGGCTCGATGGGACCACGCTCGGTGAGCACCTCGCAGGGTGTGACCGTCGACGAACTCCATGACGATGTAGGGCACCTTGACGCTGGCTCCACCCGCCTGCAGGACGGAGTCCTCGCCATGGTCGTAGACGGCGACGATCGACGCGTGGTTGAGGCCGGCGGCCGACTGTGCCTCGCGGCTGAACCGGGCCAGGAAGGTGTGGTCGCGGGCGAGCTCGCTGCGAAGCATCTTGATGGCGACCTGTCGCCCGAGGCGTGAGTCGTAGCCTTGGTGCACCTCGGCCATGCCGCCGCGACCGAGGAGCTCACCGACTTCGTAGCGCCCCCCGAGCAGTTTCGGGACATCAGTCATCGTCTGTGCTCCTCGTCGTGTCGAACCCCTTGGCCCCGAGTCTCATTCGTTCAACCGCGCTTCCATCATCTTCTTGGCGATCGGGGCGGCAACCGCCCCTCCCCCCGATTCGTTGCGGTCGTTCCCGCCGTCCTCGACGATCACCGCGACTGCGATCTTGGGATCGTTGGCGGGGGCGAAGGAGACGAACCACGCGTGCGCGCGTCGCCCCTCCCCGTGCTGTGCGGTGCCGGTCTTCCCGGCGACCTGGACCCCTGGGATCTGCGCCTGGCGACCGGAGCCGTTGTCCACGACGGACACCATCATCCGGGTCAGCTGGGCAGCCACCTCGGGGGTGACCGCGTCGGAGAGCTCCGTCGGGGTGGCGGACTCGATGACCGAGAGGTCCGAGCCGATGACCGACTGCACGAGGTAGGGGCTCATGACCACGCCGTCGTTCGCGACGCCGGCCGCCACCA
>JBDTDY010000093.1:0-8726 GCA_039922835.1 Ornithinibacter sp. | reverse complement strand
GCTGGAGGCCCGCGTTGACTCCCAGCCAGCGCAGTGGGTCCGGCTCCCAGCGCCGGGAGCGGTGGCCCACCCAGGGAAGCTCGGTGATGGCGGTGTCGCGACCCAGCACGAGGTCGGCCAGGGTGCGCCCGGCGAGGTTGGTCGCCGCGACCCCGTCCCCGACGTATCCGCCGGCACGTCCGGTGCGCGTGCTGCGGTCGTAGGTCACCGCGGGGTGCCAGTCCCTGGCGATCCCCAGCGGGCCGCCCCACGCGTGGGTGAAGCTCACCCCACCGAGCTGGGGGAGCATCGCGGCCAGGGTCTCCCGCAGGGCCACGAAGACCCGCTCGTCGTGGTCGAACTCGGGACGGATGCTCGAGCCCCAGTGATAGGGCGCGCCCCGACCTCCGAACGCGATCCGGTCATCGACGGTGCGTTGCCCGTAGATGACGACGTGGCCGTGGTCGGAGAACACCTCCCGCTGCGCCAGCCCCACCCTCGACCACTGGTCCTGGGTGAGGGGCTCGGTCGCGACCATGAGGGAGTAGACGGGCGCGATGCTCCGCTCGTGCCCGGGCATCCTCGCCGTCCACCCCTCGGTGGCGAGCACCACGTCGTGCGCGGTGATGCGGCGCCCGTCCGGCAGGACCACCACCCCGTCGCCGGCTCGTGCCACCCTGGTTCCCTCGACGATGCGCCCACCGAGGCGGCGCACCGCGCCCGCGAGGCCGTCGACGAGGCGGCGTGGGTGCACCCTCGCGCAGTGGGGAGTGAAGGTCGCGCCCCGGGTGCCCTGCACGTCGAGGCGCTCCCGGCTCTCGGCCGCGTCGAGCCACACCGTGCCGGTGTCCCAGGAGGCGTCCGTGGCGGCGGCTGCCCGCGCGCGGGCCTCCTGAGCCGGAGTGCGGGCGACCACGAGCGCCCCGCCCTTGGTGAAGCCGCTGCCGAAACCCTCGTGCGCGTCGACCCGTCCGACCTCGTCGACGGTGTCGCGCAGCGCGGCCAGCTGGGCCAGGGCAGCGGTGCGACCGTGCTCGGCGGCCATCGTGTCGGGGGAGACGGGCCACAGGGCCGACACCCAGCCGCCGTTGCGCCCGCTGGCGCCGAAGCCGGTGTGCTCCGCCTCGAGCACGAGCACGTCGAGGTCAGGGCGGGCGAGGAGCAGGTAGTAGGCCGTCCACAACCCGGTGAACCCACCACCGACGATCGCGACGTCCACCACGTGGGGGATCTCGACGCACTCGTCACCGCCCGAGGGTGCGGGCGGGTCCGCTGACGACGGAGCCGCCGTGGGGTGTGTCCACCACAGCGGCTCCGTGCTGGGCTCGGATTGGCCCGACGTCATCTCAGAGGTGGTTTTCGGCCTCGGTCAGCACCGAGCGCAGTCGCCGTTCGATCTCGTCGAACTCGGCCGGGCCCATGGTCAGGGCCGGCGCGAGCTGCACCACCGGGTCTCCCCGGTCGTCGGCGCGGCAGTACAGACCGGCCTCGAAGAGCGCCTTGGAGAGGAACCCGCGCAGCAGTCGCTCGGACTCGCCCTCGTCGAAGGTCTCCCGGGTGACCTTGTCCTTGACGAGCTCGATGCCGTAGAAGTAGCCGGCGCCGCGCACGTCACCGACCAGCGGCAGGTCGAGCAGCTTCTCGAGCGTGGACTTGAAGATCGGGGCGTTCTCCTTCACCCGGTCGTTCAGGCCCTCACGGTCGAAGATGTCCAGGTTGGCCATCGCCGCTGCGCAGGAGACGGGGTGTCCGCCCCAGGTGTAGCCGTGCGGGAACGCGGTGTTGCCCTTGCGGTAGGGCTCGAAGAGCCGATCGCTCGCGATCATCACGCCGAGCGGCGCGTAGCCGCTGGTGATGCCCTTGGCGGTGGTGATGATGTCGGGCTGGTAGCCGAAGTCCTGGCACGCGAACATCGAGCCGATCCGACCGAAGGCGCAGATCGTCTCGTCGGACACGAGCAGCACGTCGTACTCGTCGCAGATCTCCCGGACCCGGTCGAAGTAGCCGGCGGGCGGCGGGAAGCAGCCACCGGAGTTCTGCACCGGCTCGAGGAAGACGGCCGCGACCGAGTCGGGCCCCTCGAACTCGATGGCCTCGGCGATCCGGTCCGCGGCCCAGCGGCCGAAGGCCTTCTCGTCATCGCGCAGGTGCTCCGGCGCGCGGTAGAGGTTGGTGTTGGGCACCTTGTGCCCGCCGGGCACCAACGGCTCGAACGGCACCTTGGCGTCGGGGATGCCGGTGATCGACAGGGCGCCCTGCGGCGTGCCGTGGTAGGCGATGGAGCGCGAGATCACCTTGTGCTTGGTGGGCTTGCCGGTGAGCTTGAAGTACTGCTTGGCCAGCTTCCACGCGGTCTCGACGGCTTCGCCGCCACCGGTCGTGAAGAAGACCCGGTTGAGGTCACCCGGGGCGTTGTGGGCGAGACGCTCGGCGAGCTCGATGGCTCGCGGGTGGGCGTAGGACCACAGCGGGAAGAACGCCAGCTCCGAGGCCTGCTTGGCCATCGCCTCGGCGATCTCGGTGCGTCCGTGACCGACGTTGGCCACGAACAGGCCGGCCAGGCCGTCGATGTACTCCTTGCCGTGGTCGTCCCAGATCCGCCACCCGTCGCCGCGCGTGATGATCGGCACGGACTGCCCCATCCCTCCCGTCGCGGTGTCCTCGAAGACCGAGTGGCGGGTGAAGTGCATCCACAGGTGGTCGCGCGCGGCGTCGCTGTAGAGCGCGCCACCCGGCGTGCGGCGGTCGGAGCCCTGCTCCGTTGTCTCGGACGGTGTGATGGTCATCTCGTACCCCAGTTGTAGTGCTGTTTGTTGAGTTTCAGGTAGACGAACGTCTCGGTCGTCGTGACGCCCCGCAGGGTGCGGATGCGCGTGGTGATGAGCTCCAGCAGGTGGTCGTCGTCCTCGCACACGACCTCGGCGAGGATGTCGAAGCTCCCGGCAGTGGTGACGACGTAGTCGACCTCGGGCATCGCCGTGAGGGCGGCGCCGACGTCGAGGAGGTCGCCCTCGACCCGGATGCCGATCATGGCCTGGCGACGGAAACCCACCTGGAGCGGGTCGGTGACGGCGACGATCTGCATGACGCCGGCCTCCAGCATCCGCTGGACGCGCTGTCGCACGGCAGCCTCGGAGAGCCCGACCGTCTTGGCGATTGCGGCATAGGACTGCCGGCCATCCTCCTGGAGCAGCTCGATGATCTGCTTCGCGACGTCATCGAGCCGGGCCTCCGGAGGGGGCCTCTCGGTCCTGTGGGTGCGTGTCACCGCGCCATCGTGTCGCTGAATTGATGGCTGCGCAAGTCCTCGAGTGACGGAATCCGTATCGCTCGGGCCACGAATCCGCATCTTTCCCTTGAAATACCTCGATGACCCTAGTGATTTCGCTCATGTCACGGCTAGAGTTCCGGCACAGCCCCGTCCCGTGGACCCTTTTGGAGTGCCGAGCACATGAGCAGTCCCCGCATCCTGCGCAACTTCATCAACGGTGAGTACACCGACGCCCGATCCGACGCGCACACCGACATCGTCAACCCCTCCACCGGTGCGGTCGTGGCCTCCGCCCCGGTCAGCGGTGCAGAAGACGTGGATGCCGCGTACGCCGCGGCGGACGCGGCCTTCGGGCAGTGGGGTCGCACGACACCGAGCGAGCGCCAGCAGGCGCTGCTCAAGCTCGCCGACGCGATCGAGGACCGCGCCGAGGAGATCATCGCCCTGGAGTCCGAGAACACCGGAAAGATCCGTGCCCTGACCGCGAGCGAGGAGATCCCGCCGATGGTCGACCAGCTCCGGTTCTTCGCCGGGGCCGCGCGCGTGCTCGAGGGCAAGGCTGCCGGTGAGTACATGGCGGGCCACACCTCATGGATCCGTCGCGAGCCGATCGGCGTCGTCGGGCAGGTGACCCCGTGGAACTACCCCCTCCTCATGGCGGTGTGGAAGATCGCTCCCGCCCTGGCTGCGGGCAACACGGTGGTGCTCAAGCCGAGCGACACCACCCCCGAGAGCACGCTGCTCCTGGCCGAGATCGCCTCGGAGTTCCTGCCCTCGGGCACCCTGAACGTCATCACCGGCGACCGCGACACCGGCCGAGCCCTGGTCGCACACCCCACCCCGGGGCTCGTCGCCATCACCGGCTCGGTGCGTGCCGGTGCAGACGTCGCCGCCGGTGCGGCGCCCAACGTCAAGCGGGTGCACCTCGAGCTCGGTGGCAAGGCCCCCGTCATCGTCTTCGACGACGCCGACCTCGAGGCCGCGGTCGAGGGCATCGCCATCGCGGGCTACTTCAACGCCGGCCAGGACTGCACCGCGGCGACCCGGGTGCTCGCGGCGCCGCACATCCACGACGACTTCGTCGCGGCACTCGCGGAATACGCCAGGAACTCCGCCCCGGTCGGTATGCCGGATGACGAGGACGCGCTGTTCGGCCCGGTCAACAACGCCGCGCAGCTCCAGCGCGTGGCGGGCTTCATCGACCGCATCCCCTCGCACGCCACGGTGTCCGCAGGCGGAAACCGCCGGGCAGACCTCGGCGACGGCTTCTTCCTCGAACCGACGGTGCTCTCCGGGCTCCGCCAGGACGACGAGGCCATCCAGAACGAGATCTTCGGCCCGGTCATCACGGTGCAGCGGTTCACGGACGAGGAGGAGGCGCTGCGCTGGGCCAACGGTGTCGACTACGGTCTGGCGTCCTCGGTGTGGACCAAGGACTTCGGCCGCGCCATGCGGATGAGCAAGGCGCTGGACTTCGGCTGCGTGTGGATCAACACCCACATCCCGCTCGTGGCAGAGATGCCCCACGGTGGCTACAAGAAGTCGGGCTACGGCAAGGACCTGTCGATGTACGGCTTCGAGGACTACACCCGCATCAAGCACGTCATGGCCAACATCGAGTCCTGAGCCGCGGAGTCGACACCTCCGCTCACCCTGATCCGCACCCCGCACCCCGCAGCCCGCACCCCGACCGGCAGCACACCCATCCAAGGAGACACCCCATGGCCGAGCGTCCCACCCCTGACCTGAGCTCTCCCATCATGCGAGCAGCCCTGATCCGCGGCCTGGCGTCCAGGCGCACGGTGATGGCAGGAGCCCTCGGGCTCGGCGCCACCGCAGCCCTCACGGCCTGCGGCAGCAAGGGCACCGCATCCACGGCATCCGGTTCCGCGGCGCCCAGCGCCAAGGCGGCCCAGGACATGAGCGCCACCGAGAAGATCGTCAACTGGTCCAACTGGCCCCAGTACATCGATGTCTCGGAGGACGAGAAGTCACGCCCCTCGATCGATGAGTTCACCAAGGCGACCGGCATCAAGGTCAACTACACCGAGGACTACAACGACAACGACGAGTTCTACGCCAAGGTCCGACCCCTCCTCGATGGTGGCGAGGACACCGGCCGCGACGTCTGGTGCAGCACCGACTGGATGGTCGCGCGCCTGATCCGCCAGGGATACGTGCAGAAGCTCGACATGGCCAACATCCCCAACCTCGCCAACCTCGAACCGTCGCTCAAGGACGTCGAGTTCGACCCGGGCCGCGTCTACTCCCTCCCCTGGCAGAGTGGCTTCGCCGGCATCGCGTACAACCTGGACGCCACCGGTGGCAAGAAGGTCGAGACGATGACCCAGCTCCTCACCGACCCGGCCCTGAAGGGCAAGGTCACCCTCCTCAGCGAGATGCGCGACACCGTCGGTCTCGTGCTGTGCGAGATGGGCAAGGACCCGGCCAAGTTCACCGACGACGACTTCGACGCAGCACTGGCGATGATCAAGAAGGCCAAGGATGCCGGTCAGCTCAAGGGCTTCACCGGGAACGACTACACCGACGGCCTGACCAAGGGCGACATCGCCGCGTGCGCCGCGTGGACCGGCGACATCGTGCAGCTGCAGTTCGAGAACCCGAAGGTGCAGTACACCCTTCCGGAGGCGGGTTTCACCTTGTGGTCGGACAACTTCGTCATCCCCGCCCTGGCCAAGCACAAGAAGAACGCCGAGGCGCTCGTCAACTACTACTACGACCCGGCCGTCATGGCGCAGGTCGTGGCGTGGGTCAACTACATTCCGCCGGTGGTCGGCACCAAGGACGACGTCGCCAAGGACGACCCCGACACTGCGAAGAACCCGCTGATCTTCCCCAGCGCGGACGTCCTCTCCCGCGCCAAGGTCTTCAGGGGTCTGTCGGCTGAGGAGGAGACCAAGTACGTCTCCGCCTTCTCCGACATCACCGCCAGCTGATGGCAGGACACTCTTCGGGAGACCTGCGCCTCACCCAGCTCACCAAGGCCTTCGGTGACTTCACTGCGGTCCACCCGCTCGATTTGACCATTGCTGAGGGGTCGTTCTTCGCCCTGCTCGGACCCTCGGGTTGTGGAAAGACGACGACCCTGCGGATGGTGGCGGGGCTCGAGGCGCCCTCGGGAGGTCAGATCCACATCGGTGAGGACGACATCACCCACACCCGGGCGTTCCAGCGCAACGTCAACACCGTGTTCCAGTCCTACGCGCTCTTCCCCCACATGAGCGTGATGGACAACGTCGCGTTCGGCCTGCGGCGCCGTGGTGACAAGGAGGCCAAGAACAAGGCCCAGGCTGCGCTCGACCTCGTCGAGCTCGGGCACGCGGGCTCCCGTAAGCCCAACCAGCTCTCCGGGGGCATGCAACAGCGCGTGGCCCTGGCGCGGGCGCTGGTCAACCGTCCCGAGGTGCTGTTGCTCGACGAGCCGCTCGGTGCGCTCGACCTGAAGCTGCGCCGCCAGATGCAGATCGAGCTCAAGCGCATCCAGCAGGAGGTCGGGCTGACGTTCATCCACGTCACGCACGACCAGGAGGAGGCCATGACCATGGCCGACACCATCGCGGTGATGAATGCCGGGCACCTGGAGCAGCTGGGCGACCCGGCCACCCTCTACGAGCACCCGGCGTCGACGTTCGTCGCGAACTTCCTCGGCCAGTCCAACCTGTTGCGCGCCAAGGTCACCGGGCCCGCCGGCGAGGGCCTGCTCAGGGCTGACGTCCAGGGCGTGGAGATCGTGCTCGACGCGGCCAAGGTGCCGGACGGGCTCACCGACGTGTGGGTCGGAGTACGCCCCGAGAAGCTCACCCTGGGTGAGGGCGGTGGTCCCAACGAGCTGCGCGGCGTGGTGACGGACGCGTCCTTCACGGGCGTCGCGACGCAGTACCTGGTGCGGATGCCGTGGGGTGCGGACATCATGCTGGTCCAGCAGAACGACGGCAGTGCTCGGGCACGGTTGGGCGAGAACGTCACCCTCTCGTGGTCTGCGGGGCGCGAGTTCGTGCTGGACGCGGCCCAGGACGACCATGCCGGGATCGACGGGGTCGGCGTCGATGGCTGAGCACGCCGTCGGGGTTGCGCCGACCCAGCCCACCACGCGCGCGAGGCGAAACTGGGTCCCCTACGCGCTGATGCTGCCCGGGCTGCTCTGGCTCGTGGTGTTCTTCGTGGCCCCGATGATCACCCTCGGCTCGCAGTCCCTCCAGGAGGGCTCCGTCGAGGCGGGCTACACCTTCACGGGGAACGTCGGCATCTACGTCGACGCGGTCTCGAAGTACTGGCCGCAGCTCGTTCGTTCCCTCGGCTACGCCGCCACGGCCACCGCGTTCGCGCTGCTCCTGGCCTATCCGCTGTCCTACTTCATGGCGCAGAAGGCCGGCCGGTGGAAGAACATCATGCTGGTGCTCGTCATCGCCCCGTTCTTCACCAGCTTCCTCATCCGCACGCTGGCCTGGCGGACCATCCTCTCCGACACCGGCCCGGTCAACGCGGTCGCCCAGACGCTGCGGATCACCGACCTGCTGCAGTTCCTGCACCTCACCAACAACGACACGCTGCTCTCCTCGAAGTTCGCGGTGATCGCAGGCCTGACCTACAACTTCCTCCCGTTCATGATCCTGCCGCTGTTCTCCTCGCTGGACCGGCTGGACCCGCGCCTCGTGGAGGCGGCCAGCGACCTCTACGCCTCGCCGTGGCAGGCGTTCCGACGGGTGACGTGGCCGTTGTCCCTACCGGGTGTGGTGGCCGGCACCCTGCTCACCTTCATCCCGGCCGCGGGTGACTTCATCAACTCGCGGCTCCTCGGAAACACCCAGACCGTGATGATCGGCCAGGTCATCGAGAGCCAGTTCCTGCGGGTGCTGGACTACCCGCTGGCCGCCGCGCTCTCCTTCATCCTGCTGTTGATGATCCTCGGGATGGTCACCACCTACGTCCGGCGCGCCGGCACCGAGGAGCTGGTGTGAGATGACATGGCTGCGACGCAACCTCCTGCTGTTCGCCGCACTCGCGGTGCTGACCTACATGCTCGTGCCCAACGTCGTCGTCGCGGTGTTCTCCTTCAACCAGCCGCTCGGTCGCTACAACTACACCTGGACCGCGTTCTCCCTCGATGCCTGGCGCAACCCGTGCGGGGCTGCGGGAATCTGTGACTCCCTGGGGCTGTCACTGAAGATCGGTCTCATCGCGTCGTTCACGGCGACGGTGCTCGGCACGATGATCGCCTTCGCACTGGGCCGATACCGCTTCAGCGGACGGTCGAGCACCAACCTGCTGATCTTCATGCCGATGGCCACGCCCGAGGTGGTCATGGGGTCCAGCCTGCTGACGCTCTTCCTCATGATCGGTGTCCCGTCCGGGAGCCTGGCGATCACCATCGCCCACATCATGTTCTGCATCTCCTTCGTCGTCGTGGCCGTCAAGGCCAGGGTCGCGACCTTGGATCCTCGACTGGAGGAGGCTG
>JBDTDY010000092.1:0-7410 GCA_039922835.1 Ornithinibacter sp. | reverse complement strand
TCGGAACAGGTGCCCGACGCTCTGCGCCCGGTTCGACAGCAGGGCCTCGTCGATCGGCTCGTCGGCGGGGGTGTTGATCAGGGTAGGTGCCGTGCTCATCGGGAATCGTCCTCGTCCTTGGGGGCGTTGGTCGAATCCTGTCACACGGCGGGCCGGCGTGGGCCGGCGTACCTACTGGCGGGTCACATCGTGATGAAACCAGCCCCTGGCGGTGCCCTCGCACCCCGACCGGGTACCCCCGGGGTCAGCGGGTGGAGGACGCCGCGTGGGCCGAGTCCACCAACCCGATCGCGGCCCACGACACGAGCATGGAGGACCCCCCGTAGGAGATGAACGGCAACGGTAGCCCGGTCACCGGCAGCAGGCCGAGGTTCATCCCGACGTTCTGCACCACCTGCACGGCCAGCCACGCCGCGACCCCGACGGCAACGAGCGCACCGAACGTGCTCCTTGTCCTCGCGGCCACCACGAGCACTCGGGCCACGACGAAGCCGAGGAGCAGAAGCAGCCCGAGCGAGCCGACGAAACCGAGCTCCTCCCCTGCCACCGAGAAGACGAAGTCGTTGAGCTGGTAGGGGATCGCTCCCCCCTGGGTGCGCGGCCCCGACATGAATCCTTCGCCCCACCAGCCACCCGACCCGATGGCGAGGCGCACCTGGCGGGTCTGGTAGCCCAGTCCCTGCGGGTCGGCGCTGGGGTCGGCGAAGGCCGTGAGGCGGTCCTTCTGGTAGGCGCTGAGCAGATCGGTGGTCAGCGCCACCACGACCAGCGCGGCGGCCAGTCCGAGGGCGCCGAGCACCCACACCCTCGGGGCACCTCCGACAGTCACCACGACGAAGCCGAGAGCGAGGATGACCACCGCCGAGCCCAGGTCCGGTTGCAACAGCACCAGCCCGGTCGGCACGGCGACGAGCGCGGCAGCGACCAGCACCTGCCGGTGGCCGGGTGGGTCGCCGCGATCACCCCGACCGGCGAGCAGCGCCGCCAGCGCGAGGCAGAGCCCCACCTTGGCGATCTCCGCGGGCTGGATGGTGAACCCACCGAGCAGCGGGATCCACGACCTCGAGCCGTTGACGGTCGCCCCGAGGGGGGTGAGCACGGCGACCAGGCCCAGGACGGACAGTCCGTAGACCCACCCGGCGATGGCCCGGATCCGCCGCTCACCCCATCCGCTGAGCGCCAGGGCCAGCGTCAGGCCGACCACCGCGGTGAGCAGGTGGCGAAAGAGGTATGCCGTGCCGTCACCGCGGGCGGTGGCCGACCACACGAGCAGCGCCCCGACGACGGAGGCTCCGGCCGCCGCGAGGTACAGGCCGACGTCGTGCCGGGCCCAGCGCGTCAGGCCGGGACGATCGTGGCGAGCAGCCGGCGGCACGTCGCGACGTCCTGGGCCATCGCGTCGAGCAGCTCCTCGACGCTCTCGAACTTCAGGGTGGGCCGGATGTGCGCCGTGAACTCCACCATCACCGACTCGTCGTAGAGGTCGAGGTCGTCGCGGTCCAGGACGTAGGCCTCCACGGTGCGCCGGTCGCTGGTCTCGAAGGTGGGGTTGGTCCCGACGCTGATCGCCGCCGGCATCGTGCGGTCGGGCTCGCCCGGCGCGAGGTCCAACCTCGTGAGCCACCCGGCATACACGCCCTCGAGCGGCACCAGACCCAGCGAGTCGGCGGCCAGGTTGGCCGTCGGGTAGCCCATCCCCCGCCCGCGGTGGTTGCCGTGGACCACGGTGCCGACCACCCGGTGCGGACGCCCCAGGATGCGGGCCGCCTCCACGACGTCGCCCGACTGGAGGTGGGCGCGGACGACCGTGGAGGAGTAGCGCTCGCCGTCGCCGCCGACGTCGTCCAGGGCGATCACCTCGAAGCCGAACTGCTCCCCGAGGTCGGCCAGGGTCGAGACGTCGCCGGAGTTGCGGTAGCCGAAACGGGTGTCCATGCCCACGATGACCGAGCGGGCGTCGAGGCCTCGCACCAGCACCGAGCGCACGAAGTCCTCCGGGCTCTGCTGCGCGAACTCCGCCGTGAACTCCAGGACGAGCAGACCGTCGATGCCGGACTCCGCCAGGAGGGCGTCACGGACCGCACCGGGTGCGATGAGGTCCGGCGCCCGCTCCGGGTGCAGGAAGGCGACCGGGTGCGGGTCGAAGGTGATGGCCACCGCCGGCAGGCCGAGCCGCAGCCCCGCGTCGATGACCGCGGTGAGCACCGCCTGGTGACCGCGGTGGACGCCGTCGAAGTTGCCGAGCGTGACGACGCACGGGCGCAGGGCCTCAGGAGTCTTGGCGGTGTCGTTCCAACGGTGCACGGGGACCACTCTACGAAGTCGACGGGGCGAAGACGACGAGGCTGCGCGCGCTCGAGCCGGACTCGTCCAACATGGCGACGAGCGTGCCGTCCTCGGAGATCGCTGCGACCGGCTCGGACCGACCCGGATCGGCTGATGCGAGCCGCTGCCCGAACCCCAGGGTGCGGGCCTGCGCGGCGCTCACCTCCCGCACCGGGAAGGCGGCGCGGGCGGCATCCGCGAGCGGCACGACCGGCATCGAGTGACCCTGATGCGCCTCCAGGTCTGCGAGCGCGTGCGCCGACGCGAGGTCGAAGCCGCCCACCCGGGTGCGCCGCAGCGCCACGAGGTGGCCGCCACACCCCAGCGCCGCGCCGAGGTCGCGTGCCAGGGCTCGGACGTAGGTGCCCGAGGACACGCTCACCTCGACGTCGACGTCGAGCACCGGGATGCCGTCGACGTCCAGGGCACGCGTGCCCAACAGCTCGAAACGGGTGACCACGACTGCGCGCGCGGCGAGGTCCACCTCCTCACCACCGCGCACCCGGTGGTAGGCGCGCTGCCCGTTGACCTTGATCGCGCTCACCGAGCTCGGCACCTGGTCGATCGGCCCGGTGAGGGCGTGGATGGCTGCCGCGAGGGCCGCTCGCTCGACGCCGCCGGCGCCGGGTGCGGAGGTCACCTGGCCCTGCGCGTCGTCGGTGAGCGTGCCCTGGCCCAGCCGCACGGTGGCGGTGTAGTCCTTGTCGCACCCGACGAGGAAGGTCAGCAGGCGGGTCGCGCGGCCCACTCCCAGCACGAGCACGCCGGTCGCCATCGGGTCCAGCGTGCCGGCGTGGCCGACCTTGCGGGTGGCGCACAGCCGTCGGGCCCGCGCCACGACGTCGTGGCTGGTCCAGTCCTGCGGCTTGTCGACGACGAGGATGCCGTCGGGCGTGGGCTCGGCGGGCAACGTCATGAGAGCGACCTCAGGCCGGGCCCTCGGAGGGTTCCGCGCCACCGTCGGCCTCGTCCTCGGCGTCGCGGTCCTTGCGGTAGGGGTCGGCGTCGCCGGCATAGCGGGCGCCCGTCGCGGAACGAGCCACTTCCGCGTCTCGCTCCTTCGCGGCCTTGAGCAGGTCCTCCAGGTGTGCCGCCGTCTCCGGGATCGCGTCGGCGATGAACTCCAGCGTCGGTGTGAGCCGGATGCCGAGCTGGCCGCCCACGAAGGAGCGCAGCTTGCCCTTGTTGGTCTCCAGCAGCGACGCGGTGCGGTGCCGCTGGGCCGCATCGCCGAGGACGGTGTAGAAGAGCGACGCGTGCTGGAGGTCTCCGGTGACGCGCACGTCGGTGACGGTGACGAACCCGAGGTCGGGGTCCTTGATGATCGACTCGAGGTTCGCTGCGGTCAGGGTCTTGATCCGGTCAGCGATCTTGTGGGAACGGGCGGTGTCGGCCACGGCTCCTCCTTGGGTCGTCGGGGGCGGTCCGGTCGGGACGGGGCGGAAGGGGACAAGCCTAGTGACAGCACCGGCATCCGGCTGACGCGCCGCCGCCGGGCTCGCCACCGGGGTTCCGGACACGACGGGCCCCGGTGGGACATGGGAAGTCTTCCCTTGTCCCACCGGGGTCCTCGCGGGTCACCCCGGAAGGCCGCGCGGGTCAGGCGCGGGGCTTCTCGCGCATCTCGTAGGTCGCGATCAGGTCGCCGAGCTGGAGGTCGTTGTAGCTGCCGAGGTTGATACCGCACTCGAAGCCGTCGCGCACCTCCGTCACGTCGTCCTTGAAGCGGCGCAGACCGGCGATCTCGACGTTCTCCGAGATCACGACACCCTGGCGGGTGATCCGTGCCCTCGTGCCGCGCTTGATCTCGCCGCTGCGCACGATGGAGCCGGCGATGTTGCCGAACTTGCTGCTCCGGAAGATCTCGCGGATCTCCGCGGTGCCGAGCTCGACCTCCTCGAACTCCGGCTTGAGCATGCCCTTGAGCGCCTGCTCGATCTCCTCGATCGCCTTGTAGATCACCGAGTAGTAGCGGATCTCCACACCCTCGCGCTCAGCGACCTCGGCGTTCTGGCCCTCGGCCCGGACGTTGAAGCCGATGATGATGGCGTCGGAGGCCATCGCGAGGTTGATGTTGTTCAGCGTGATCGCGCCGACACCGCGGTCGATGATGCGCAGGTCGACCTCCTCGCCCACGTCGATCTGGAGCAGTGCGTCCTCCAGTGCCTCGACCGCACCCGACACGTCACCCTTGAGGATGAGGTTGAGGGTGTCGACCTTGCCCGCTGCGAGGGCCTCGTTGAGGTCCTCGAGGGAGATGCGCTTGCGGGCCTTGGCCAGGCTGGCCTGACGGTCGGCTGCTTCGCGCTTCTCCGCGATCTGGCGGGCGGTGCGGTCATCGGGGGCGACGACGAAGGTGTCGCCGGCCCGCGGGACCGAGGAGAGCCCGAGCACCTGGACGGGGCGCGAGGGGGTGGCCTCGGGCACCTGGTTGCCGTGCTCGTCGAGCATGGCCCGGACGCGTCCGTGCGCGGAGCCAGCGACGATGGCGTCACCGACGCGCAGCGTGCCCGACTGGATGAGCACGGTCGCCGTGGCGCCGCGACCCTTGTCGAGGTTGGCCTCGATCGCGATGCCGCGGGCGTCGCGCTCGGAGTTGGCCCGCAGGTCCAGCGCCGCGTCGGCGGTGAGGAGCACGGCCTCGAGCAGCTGGTCGATGTTCTCCCCCAGCTTCGCGGAGACGTCGACGAACGTCGTCTCGCCGCCGTACTCCTCGGCGACGAGGTTGTACTCGGTGAGCTGCTGACGGATCTTGGACGGGTTGGCGCCCTCGACGTCGATCTTGTTGACCGCCACGACGATCGGCACGTCGGCCGCCTGGGCGTGGTTGAGCGCCTCGATCGTCTGCGGCATCACGCCGTCGTCGGCCGCGACCACGAGGATCGCGATGTCGGTCACCTTCGCACCACGGGCACGCATGGCGGTGAACGCCTCGTGGCCCGGGGTGTCGATGAAGGTGATGGCGCGCTCGGTGCCCTCGTGCTCCTTGTGGATCTGGTAGGCACCGATGTGCTGGGTGATGCCACCGGCCTCGCCGGCAGCAACCTCCGCGTTGCGGATCGCGTCGAGCAGGCGGGTCTTTCCGTGGTCGACGTGACCCATGACCGTGACGACCGGGGGACGCGCCGTGAGGTCCTCGTCCTCCTCGCCGGCGATCCCGGTCTCGAGGTCGATGTTGAAGGAGTCGAAGAGCTCGCGCTCCTCCTCCTCCGGGGAGACCATCCGGATGTCGTAGCCGAGCTCGCCGCCGAGGAGCCTGAAGGTGTCCTCGTCCAGGCTCTGGGTCGCCGTGGCCATCTCACCGAGGTGGAAGAGCACGGTGACCAGAGCGCCGGGGTTGGCGTTGATCTTGTCGGCGAAGTCGGAGATGCTCGCGCCCTGGCGGATCTGGATGACCGTCGTGCCGTCACCGCGGGGGACGCTCACGCCACCGATCGACGGCGCCTGCATCTCCTCGAACTCCATGCGCTTGGCGCGCTTGGACTTGCGGGCGCGACCGGGTCGGCCTCCACCGCGACCGAAGGCACCCTGGGTGCCACCACGGCCACCGGGACCGCCACGGAAACCACCGCCGCCGCCACCGGGGCGACCGGCGAAGCCGCCACCAGCACCACCGGGACCACCGGGACGGGCACCAGGGGCGCCGGGACGACCGCCACGCGCCGGGCGCTCACCCGGACGGGCGACCGCACTGCGGTCCGGCATCATGCCGGGGCTGGGACGCACCCCTCCGGGACGCGGACCGGCTGGACCAGCGGCGCCGCCGGGGCCTCCTCCGGGACGGGTGCCCGGGCGGCTCTGCGGACGCGGCATCCCCTGGCTCGGGGCGAACGGGTTGTTGCCCGGGCGCGGGGCGCCGGGGCGGGAGGCGCCGCCACGAGCTGCGCCTCCTTCACGGGCGGCGGGAGCCTGCGGAGCGGCCGGGGCCGGCGCCGACGGGGTCGGGGCCGAGGGAGCGGGTGCAGCGGGCGTGGCCTGTGCTGCCGGCGCCACGGGGGCCGGAGCAGCCGGAGCCGGAGCGGCAGGTGCCGGCGCAGCGGTGGCCGGAGCGGCAGGTGCCGGCGCGGAAGCCGCGGGAGCCGGTGCGGGAGCAGCCGGACCCGGGGTCGCTGCAGGTGCAGGCGAAGCAGGAGCGGATGCCGCGGCCGGGGCAGCGGATGCCGCCGGGGCAGCGGGTGCCGCCGGGGCAGCAGCCGACGTTGTTGCCGGCGCAGCGGGCGCCGAGGTGGCAGCCGGCTTCGTGGCGGGGGCAGGCGTCGCGACAGCGGCCGGGGCCGCCGTCGGGAACTTCTCGTTGTAGCGCCGGACCACGGGGGGCTCGATCGTCGAGCTGGCGCTCTTGACGTACTCACCCATCCCGTTGAGGCGCTCGAGGAGGACCTTGCTGGTCACTCCGAGCTCCTTCGCGAGGGCGCTCACACGGACTTTAGACACATTTCTCCTGTCCAGGTCCGTGCCGGGGCGGCCGGACCGTCGTTACAGCTGGGGGGTGCTCATCGCTGAGTACTCATCGGGTGCTCATCAGCGTCAAACCCGCTTTCGGTTGCTTCTTCGGACGGTGGCACCTGCGCCCGCGCCCTGACCCAGTCCGCGACGAGGGCCGGGTCGAGCGACACGCTGCTGCGCAGCGCTCGTCCAAAGGCCCGACGCCGCACAGCGAGGTCGAAGCACGAGAGATCCGGGTGCAGCCAAGCGCCACGCCCCGGACGACGGCTCCCGGGATCCGGCAGCAGGACGGGGATGCCGTCCGCTGAGGTCCCGACAACCACTCGCAGGAGTGTCGACCGGCTATCCGTCCCGCGACACCCGATGCACGTGCGCACAGGAGGCTCGGGCCGGAGTCCAGACCGGTCGATCGTCATGAGTCTACCGCTTATGCGGGGTGCGGCGCGTCACCCGCGTCGCTGGGGGCCTCCGGGGCGGCCTGGGTGTCGGAGCGGATGTCGATCCGCCAGCTGGTGAGCTTGGCCGCCAGCCGGGCGTTCTGGCCCTCTCGTCCGATCGCCAGCGAGAGCTGGTAGTCCGGCACGATGACCCGCGCCGCGCGCAGCTTGGGGTCGACCACCTCGACCGAGACCACCCGTG
>JBDTDY010000091.1:0-2763 GCA_039922835.1 Ornithinibacter sp. | reverse complement strand
TTCAGGCGCGTGACCTACCCGGCCTCTACGTCTGCGACCTGTCCGTCTTTCCCACGAGCCCGGCGGCTAACCCGTCGCTCACCCTTGCCGCGCTGGCCCTACGCCTGGCCGACCATCTCGTGCGAGGTGACGCCCCATGGTCAACCGCGAGGTAGACCCGGGTCTCCCCCGCAGCCAGATCAGCCACGTCAACACTGCACACCGCGGTCTGCGGCATGGCCGTGGAAAGGGTCGGCACGTTCCGTCGACTGACGACCAGATCGCGCGTGATCCTGAGCCGTTCGACGAACTGAACCCCACCTGAGATCTGGTCAGGGAGGGCAATCTCGAAGGTGTGACCGACGTTGCCCACGGGACGGACGTCAAGCACGACGAGTGCGACGTGCACGTTCCGACCCTCGCGCGGTGTCCAGAGACGCACCCAGGCGAGGACGCCTTGGGGGAGATCACCGAGCCGGCCGCCGTCGACCCGGCCCGTCGTCAGCACCGAGGCGGCGCCACGACGCAGTACCGAACTTTCTCGGCGTAGCCACAGCAACGCACGCGTGGCCTCGAACCACCGCGACTCACTGAATCCGTCGTAGCCACAAGTCCCGAGCGGCCCGAAGCCCGGCAGCCGATCATCAAAGAGCGACTCGTCGTTCGGCGACTGGCCGGCTCCGCCGCTCGGGATGCCGGCGCGGCCGCTACGTCGAGGATGACACGGTCCGAACATCGCCTCACGCAGATACCGATCACGCCCCTGGCTGCTCGGGTTTCGCTTTTCTCCCTTGTCGCCACGCATTCTCGGGTCCAGGCCCCAGTCATTCAGCCAAGGCCGGTCGCCGAGCGGGCCACGCAGGGCCTGCTCGGTGCCGTAGTAGATGCAGGGGATGCCGGGGGCGAACAGCAGGAGAGCAAGCGCAGCCGGGAGGGCATGCTCGCCAAGGCCATCCAGCTCGGCGGCGAAGCGGGTGGGAAGTCCCGAACCGAGTTGGTCGTGGTCGTCGATGGAGGTCACCACGCGTCGACCCAGGGCGGCGTCATCGAGGCGGTCCAGGACGAACGGCGCAGGTAACTCTGCGCGTAGTTCATCTCTTCCATCCAGACCCGCGACGGACGGGGAGACAACGTCGGCCAGCCGATCCGCCTGGCCTAGCGCAGTAGCGCGAAGGGCTTGCCGCCGTGCGCCGAGCTCAAGGATCCGCAGCCCGCGGATCTTCGCGAGGTAGGTGGCGGCCTCCGCGTCGCTGCCGCCGATTTCACCGAGGATCAGGAAGTCTCGCTTCCCGCAGCCCCGTGCGTTCTGCCGCATTCGGCGGGTGAACTCGCAAGCAGTTTTCACCGGTAGGTGCTTCATGGTGTCAACGCGGAAACCGTCGCAGTCCGTGAGGTGCATCCAGTAGGTCCAGATGTTCACCATCACCTCGAGCACCGGGTCGCTGATCCGAGGGGCCGCTGACTTCGGGGACCCCGGGTCGTAGGCGAAGTCGCGGTTGCACCAGTCGGCCATCCGAAACTCGGCCACGTCGGAGGTGAACTCACCGTCTGCGTAGCTGCCGATCCCTCGCCGGTTGTAGCTCGCCGGCGATTGCAGCTCAAGCGGCCACACCCCGTCGTCACGACCCAAGCGGCGACCGGAGGGCATCGTGCGGTTGTCTGCGTCGAGCCAACCCGCGAACGGATAGCGACGCCCTGGCTCCGAACCGATGCCGCGATCGTACGGTGGACGCACCCCGTTGAGGGTGGGTGGGACGTCATAGGCGAAGTTCTCGCCTGAGTGGTTGATGACGATGTCCAGCACGACGGACAAGCCGTGCCGATGTGCCTCAGCGACAAGACGTTGCAGGTCAGCGGTAGTACCGAAGCGGGCGTCCACCGCCAGGAAGTCCTGGATCGCGTAGCCGTGGTAGTCGTCTTGGGGGCGTTGCAGCTCGGCCCACAGCCGAGCGTTTCGACCGTGGACGCCCACTGATGGGTCGTCCCCGGGGCCACCCCGACCACTCTCGGAGACCCCCGTCACCCGCTGTTTCCATACCGGGGCGATCCACAAGCAGGTGACGCCGAGTTTCACCAGGTACGGAAGCCGCGACGTCACTCCGTTCAGCGTCCCTCCCTGAAACCGGTTGCGACCCGACATCGCCCAACGATCCCAGTACCACGACGTCGCCGGCGCCCCGGCGACCCGTTTCGCGGTAGAACCCTTTTCGGTCAGCTCCGGCCAGTCCCAGCGATCCGGCAGTGGTGGTCGAACCACCGGCGAGTCATCGCTGAACCGGTCAGGCAACAGGAAGTACAAGACCTGCTGATCCCAGTCGGGGGACGGCCGACCGACGATTTCGCGCGGCGGGGGAATCCGGCGGGGCGGGTTCTTCGACGGCACGACGCTCCCCCTGATACCTATGGCTGTGGGTTTCACCCGGCTCTGGGAATCCTCCCACTCCTGTTCGACCACAGACAATGGATGAGCACGCAGTGAATCGCCCCGCACCCGCCCGAACCGTCCCGAGCCCACTGTGCTGCGAGTGAGCGTCGTCAACGACCGCGAGCGGCTGCCTCCGGCGTTGAAACGGAGCGGATGCGCCGGTTGGCTGTGCTGTGATGACCTCATGACGAGTGTGGAATCCCCTCGTGACCACGGGATGCTGGACGTCGGTGACGGTCAGCACATCTGGTGGGAGGAGTGGGGAGCGGCCGATGGTGTACCGGCTCTCTACCTTCACGGCGGGCCCGGCAGCGGCCTGCGCGCGAGCAGCTACCGCACCCGTTTCGACCTGACCAGAA
>JBDTDY010000090.1:0-6401 GCA_039922835.1 Ornithinibacter sp. | reverse complement strand
CTCCTGAAATCACGGTCGAGCATCCTTGACGAGAGCTACACCGTTCTCGATAGATCTCACGTTCACCACTACGAGGCCGCTGGGGAGGCATTCACCCGCGACCGGCTCGAGGGCCTGTTCGACCTGGTCGTCAGCGCCATCGGCAACCGCGATCTGTCCGAGGTGAGCACCTACGCCGTGGCCCTTGCGGAGGAGCGCTTCACCCAGGGCTTCGACATCAGCGAGGTGCAGTCGGCGTTCAACGCCCTCGAGGGGTCCATGTGGCGCCACGTCGTCGCGTCGGTCGCCCCCGATGAGCTCGCCGAGGCGACCGGCCTGCTCATCACCGTGCTCGGCTATGGCAAGGATGCGCTCGCCCGGACGTATGTGTCGCTGGCCTCCCGTCACCATGTGGGCTCCCTCGACCTCACCGCGATGTTCGCGGGCACCCAGGCGCGCCCGGACCTCGACTAGGCCGGGGAGCGAACCCCCCGATCTCCGCACGCACGGAGCAGGATGGTCCGTGCCGTGGGTCGCCCACCGGCATCCACAGGAGGAACCACGATGAAGATCATCCGCACCGCAGCCCTCGTGGCCGCAGCGACGGCCGCTGTCTCCAAGGCCAAGGAGTATGCCCGGGACAACCCGACCCAGGCCTCGGGGGCCATCGACAAGGTGGAGGGTTTCGTGCGCTCCAAGGCTGCCCCGAAGTATGCGGGCAAGATCGGCCAGGGCAGCGACGCGCTGCGCGCGAGCCTGGGCCTGAAGGGTCGCGGGCAGGCGGCTGCCTTCGACGCGGGCTCCCCGCCCGTCAACGCTCCCAGCAGCGGTGCAGCATCAACCGCGGGGTTCGACCCCTCGATCTGAGCTCGGGCGCGGCCTGATCCCGGCCTAGGCGTCCTTGATCTCGCAGAGCACGGCGCCGTTGCTCACCGTGGCGCCGACCTCCGCCGACAGCCCGCTGACCGTGCCTGCCTTGTGCGCGGTGATCGGCTGCTCCATCTTCATCGCCTCGAGCACCACGACGAGGTCACCGACGGCGACGGTGGCGCCGTCCTCGACGGCGATCTTGACGATGGTGCCCTGCATGGGCGCGGTGAGGGAGTCCCCGGATGCCGCGGCACCGGTCGATGCCCCGCCTGAGCGTCGGGGGGCCTTCTTGCGCGTCGCGCCACCGGCGGAGCCTCCTCCGCCGAGGGAGAGGCCGCCGGGGAGCGAGACCTCGAGGCGCTTGCCGCCGACCTCGACGACGATGCTCTGGCGCTCCTGCGCCTCGGGTGCGTCGGGCGACCCACCGGCATACGGCTCGATGTCGTTGACGAACTCGGTCTCGATCCACCGCGTGTGGATGGAGAACTTCTCCTGCGGGTCGGCGGGCGCGAAGGCCGGGTCGGCCACGACCTTGCGGTGGAAGGGGGTGACGGTGGGCATGCCCTCGATGACGAGCTCGGCCAGGGCGCGGCGGGCGCGCTCCAGCGCCTGCTGGCGGGTGCGCCCGGTGACGACGAGCTTCGCGATCATCGAGTCGAAGGCTCCTGCGATCGTGTCGCCCTCGAGGATGCCGGAGTCCCAGCGCACGCCGGGGCCCTGCGGCACGACCATGTGCGTGACGGTGCCGGGGGAGGGGAGGAAGCCGCGGCCGGCATCCTCACCGTTGATCCGGAACTCGATGGAGTGCGCGTGCGGTTCGGGGTCGGGGTAGTCCAGGGACTCCCCGTCGGCGATCCGGAACTGCTCGCGCACGAGGTCGATGCCGGTGACCTCCTCCGAGACCGGGTGCTCGACCTGGAGGCGGGTGTTGACCTCGAGGAAGGAGATGTCACCGGACGGGCCGATGAGGAACTCGCAGGTGCCCGCGCCGACGTAGCCGGCGGCCTTGAGGATCTCCTTCGACGCGCGCAGCAGCTCAGTGTGCTGCTCCTCGGTGATGAAGGGGGCGGGGGCCTCCTCGACGAGCTTCTGGTTGCGCCGCTGGAGCGAGCAGTCACGGGTGGAGATGATGACGACGTTGCCGTGCTGGTCTGCGAGACACTGGGTCTCGACGTGACGGGGGTGGTCGAGGAAGCGCTCGACGAAGCACTCGCCGCGCCCGAACGCGGTGACCGCCTCGCGCACCGCCGACTCGAACAGCTCGGGGATCTCCTCCAGGGTGCGCGCGACCTTCAGCCCGCGCCCGCCACCGCCGTAGGCCGCCTTGATGGCGACGGGGAGCCCGTGTTCCTTCGCGAACTCCACCACCTCGTCGGGCCCCTCGACGGGGTCCTTGGTGCCGGGCACGAGGGGCGCGTTGGCTCCGAGAGCGATGTGCCGCGCCTTGACCTTGTCGCCGAGGGAGTCGATCGCCTCGGGGCCCGGGCCGATCCAGACCAGGCCGGCGTCGATGACCTTCTGGGCGAAGTCGGCGTTCTCCGCGAGGAAGCCGTAGCCGGGGTGTATCGCATCCGCCCCTGCCTGGTGCGCCACCTCGATGAGCTTGTCCTGCAGGAGGTAGGAGTCCCCCGGGGTGGTGCCTCCGAGCGCATACGCCTCGTCGGCGACCTTCACGTGCAGGGCGTCACGGTCGGGCTCGGCATAGACGGCGACGGAGCCGATGCCGTGGTCCGCGCAGGCGCGTGCGATCCGGACGGCGATCTCGCCCCGGTTGGCGATGAGGACCTTGCTGATGGCCATGATTCGGAGCCTATCGGTATGCCGTTGCGCTGGCTCCCGCGAACGCCGCGGACGCGGTCGTGAGGTGGGCCACGCCCGGGCACCAGCACGGCATACGGTGTGGTCATGCCTGTGACCACGACGTCCCTGACCACCCCCACCGAGCCCGTGGAGATCCCGACGATCGGCTTCGGCGTCTGGCAGGTGCCCGACGAGGAGGTCGACGCCGCCGTCGCGACGGCACTGGAGGTCGGCTACCGCCACGTCGACACGGCCCGGCTCTACCACAACGAGCGGGGGGTGGGACGGGCCCTCGCTGCCTCAGACGTCCCCCGCGACGAGGTGTTCGTCACGACGAAGGTGTGGAACGACGACCACGGGCGGGACAAGACCCTCGCGGCGTTCGACGCGTCGATGGAGCGCCTGGGCCTGGACACCCTCGACCTCTTCCTCATCCACTGGCCGGCCCCCGCGCAGGACCTGTTCGTCGAGACCTGGCGCGCTCTCCAGCAGCTGCGGGACGACGGGCGGGTGCGCGCCATCGGCACCTGCAACTTCCACGCCGAGCACCTGCAGCGGCTGCACGACGAGACGGGGGAGTGGCCGAGCATCAACCAGGTGGAGCTGCACCCCTACCTGCAGCAGGCGCCGCTGCGGGCCTTCCACGAGCAGCGCGGGATCGTCACCGAGTCCTGGAGCCCCCTCGCGTCGGGCAAGAAGGTGCTCGACGACCCGGTGATCGCCTCGATCGCGGCGGCGCACGACGCGACACCGGCCCAGGTCGTCATCGCCTGGCACCTCGCCCTCGACCTCGTGGTGCTCCCCAAGTCGGTGACCCCTTCGCGGATCGCCGAGAACCTCGCGGCGGTGGAGCTCGAGCTGACGGCCAAGGACGTCACGGCGATCGCTGGCCTGGACCGCGGGTTCCGCACCGGACCCAACCCGGAGGAGTTCAACGGGGCGTGAGAGCTGCGACACCCCGGGGGAGTTGAGTAGCGGAACTCAGGCGCGCGGCTGCTCGGGCAGGCCATGATCGGGTCACCGGCCTGCTCAGAGGGGCCGCGACGTCAGGAACCCGCGATGACCGCGCCACCGGCTGCCACCCCGTCCGCTCCCGCTCAGCGAGATCCGGCGCTCCACGCCGTGAGCCCCGCCCAGCTGCACTGGCTCGACGGCGAGCTGAGGCAGTGGCAGGCCGAGGGGCTGGTCGACGAGGGTCTCGCAGCGACACTCCGCGGGCGATACGTCGCCAGCCGCCGGGTGACCCTCGCGCGGATCGTGCTCACGCTCGGAGCCCTGTTCGTCGGTCTGGGCCTGATCTGGCTCGTCGCGGCGAACCTGGACCAGATGGCGCCCTGGGTGCGGTTCGCCCTGATGGTGGCCATCTGGCTCGCGATGGTGATCGTGTCCGAGCTGTTGGCGCGCCGCCGCGAGGCCGACGGAGACCTCGCCTCGCCCGTCGTCGGGGCGGTGCGGCTGCTCGCCGGAGGTGCCTACGGCGCCGTCGTGTTCCAGGCCGCGCAGAGTCTGCAGGTTCCGGTATACGAGCCGTTGCTCGTGGGCGTGTGGGGGCTGGGGGTGCTGCTCTGGGCGTATGCCGTGCGCGGGCTCGCGCCGCTCGTGCTCGGCGTGGGGCTGGTCACGTTCTGGTTCGTCTGGCAAGTTCTCGACGGAGGGGGAGGCGCCTTCTCCGTGACCACGGCGCTCGGCGCGGCTGGGCTGGCGGCCGTCGCAGCAGGGGTGTTGCACGCGGTGCGGGGATGGTGGCCCGACGCATCGGTGCCCTGGCGTGAGATCGGCGGGGCCCTCGTGCTGGTCGCGCTCTTCGTGGCCGCGCTGCCCTTCGCCTGGGGCGAGGTGCAGGGGAGTCTCACGCTGTGGGTGGGGCTCGTGGTCACTGCGGGGCTGGCGGCGGCCGCCGTCGCGCTGGGGTCTCACCTCGACCGTCTCGAGGTGGCGCTCGCGAGCGTGGCGCTCGCGGTGAGCGTGGTGCTGTCGCTGTGGCGCTACGACGTCGCCGGCTTCGACACCACGGACGTCTCCGGCGGCGCCTACCTGCGGGCCGTCATCGCGGTCATCGCCTATCTCGCGGTTGCCAGCGGGTATGCCGTGCTCGGTGGGCAGCGTGACAGCAGCCGGCTCACCTGGCTCGCGACGGCAGCCCTGGTCGTGTTCGTGCCGGTGCAGGCCTTCGCGGTGTTCGCGCCGATCCTGTCGGGGGCCGCACTGTTCCTCGTCATCGGGGTGGTGCTCATCGGCACCGGCATCCTCGCGGACCGGGGTCGGCGACGACTGGTCACCGAGAGCAAGGAGGTGCTGTCATGACGACCTCACGCACGGTCCGCGTCGGCGCGGTGGTGCTCGCCCAGCTGCTGCTGGTCGTGGTTGCGGTGTGGGCGCCCTTGTCGGCCCGCGCAGTTGGCGAGGAAGTGCTGCTGCGCGTCGCGCCCGTCGACCCCTACGACCCGTTCCGTGGCGCCTACGTCGACCTGGGCTATCCGGATCTGCCCGGACAGCCGATGGTGGAGGGCGATACCCGCACCGAGGAGGAGCTGCAGGCCGAACAGGACGCGCGAGGCACGGCCTACGTTCCCCTGGTCGAGCAGGGTGCGGTCTGGGTGGGTCAGCCGGTGCAGCGCACCCGCCCGACGAAGGGCACCTACCTCACCTGCGACGACTCGAGCTGGCGGCTGGAGTGCGGCATCGAGAGCTGGTTCCTGCCGCAGGACCGGGCCACCGCGCTCGAGGACGCGGTGCGCGGTGGCACCGCGATCGCCCGGGTGAAGGTCGACGGGCGGGGGCACGCCGCCCTCGAGGGCGTCGACACCAGGTGACGACGGGCTGGTTGGGCGAAGGTTTCGAGCGCACACCCCGGGTGGCTCGGCGCGGCATGATGGCGTCATGAGCGACGACGCGGCCGACCGAGCCCAGCGCACCCTCGAGGAGGGCATCTCCACGGACTTCAGCAAGGCGATGTCCTACGGCGCCTACCTCGACCTCGACACCCTGCTCTCCGCGCAGCACCCGCGCAGCGAGCCACCGCAACACGACGAGGTGCTCTTCATCATCCAGCACCAGGTCGCCGAGCTCTGGCTCAAGCTGCTGCTGCACGAGCTGCACTCCGCCCGCGCGCTCATCGCGGCGGACGAGCTCGGGCCGGCGCTGAAGCGGCTGGCCCGGGTCAAGCACATCCAGAAGCAGCTCGTCGAGCAGTGGGACGTGCTCGCCACTCTCACGCCGAGTGAGTACGCACAGATCCGGCCGTTCCTCGCGACCAGCTCGGGATTCCAGAGTCACCAGTACCGCTCCGTCGAGTTCCTCCTCGGCAACAAGAACGTCGACATGGTGCGCGTGTTCGAGCACGATCCGTCGCAGCACGCGTCCTTGGAGGCGCTGCTGCACGAGCCGACCGTCTATGACGAGTTCCTGCGCTTCCTTGCGCGGAAGGGGTATGCCGTGCCCGCCGCCGTCCTGGAACGGGATGTCACGCTGCCCTACCGGCTGGACGAGGAGCTCGTCGACGTCTTCGCCGAGGTCTATGCGGCGCCTGCCGAGCACTGGGGGGTCTACGAGACGTGCGAGGAGCTCGTCGACATCGAGGACAACTTCCAGGAATGGCGCTTCCGGCACCTCCAGGTCGTCACCCGGGTGATCGGCCGCAAGCCCGGCACGGGTGGCAGCAGCGGAGTCGACTTCCTCCGCCGCGCACTGGATCTCACCTTCTTCCCCGAGCTGTATGCCGTCCGCTCGAGGATCGCCTGACGCCGCCGGTC
>JBDTDY010000089.1:0-5071 GCA_039922835.1 Ornithinibacter sp. | reverse complement strand
ACGTCCTGGTACTCGTCCACGACGAAGTGGCGGTACTGCGAGCGCACCGCACGGGTGATCGCGTCGTGCTCACGCAGGACTCCCACCATGAGGAGGAGCACGTCCTCGAAGTCGATGACGCCGCGGTCGGTCTTGACGTCCTCGTAGGAGGCCATGAGACGGGCCATGGCCGTGGCATCCAGCCCGCCGGGGGGGACGCGGCCTGCAGTGGAGGCGGCCGCGGCATACGACTCGGGGGTGAGCATCGAGACCTTGGCCCACTCGATCTCGGAGGCGAGGTCACGGATGGCGGCGCTGTCGAGCCTGAGCCTGAGCCGACCGCCGGCCTCGGCCACCGCGCTGGCCTTGTGCGGCATGACCTCCGGCGCGGCGCCGCCCACGGCCTGGGGCCAGAAGTAGTGCAGCTGCCGCAGCGCCGCAGCATGGAAGGTGCGGGCCTGCACGCCCCCGATGCCGAGGTCGCGCAGCCTGGTGCGCATCTCTCCGGCCGCCCTCGCGGTGAAGGTGACGGCAAGCACTCGTTGGGGCTGGTAGCTCCCGGAGAGCACGCCGTAGGCGATGCGGTGCGTGATGGCGCGAGTCTTTCCGGTGCCGGCCCCGGCCAGCACGCACATCGGGCCCGTGGGGTGCGACGCCACCTCCCGCTGCTCCGGGTCGAGCGCGTCGAGGACGGCATCGGCTCCGGGGTGAACGGGCAGGCTGGTCATCACCCAGATCCTAGGTGTCGCCTCCGACGCCGGTCATGCAGAGCCGGGAAGGATCGTCCGCGCGACGGTGTTCCACCCCAGCGTCCGGCACAGCGCACGAGCAGCGGACCTGGCACCCGAGGAGTTCGATGACTGAGCAGAGCCTGCCGGCGCCCGGCACCCTGACGATGTTCACCACGACGTGGTGCGGCTACTGCCGGCGGTTGAAGTCGCAGATGGAGCGCGAGGGCCTGACCTGGACCGAGGTCGACATCGAGAGCGAGCCCGGGAGCGCGGACTTCGTCATGTCGGTCAACGGCGGCAACCAGACGGTACCGACGCTGCTCTTCCCGGACGGCACCGCGGCCACCAACCCCTCGATCGCCGAGGTCCTCGCGCGACTGGGCTGAGCGCCAGCCGGCACCCGCGTCACCGCAGGGGGATCTCCGGTGCGTCGATGACGTCGCCGTACCAGTGCTCGATCAGCCGGCGGGCGATCGAGAGCCGACCCGGCAGCACCAACGACCCGTTCCGCAACCCCGCGTCGACCTCGGCCCGGGTGAACCATCGCGCCGCCTCGATCTCATCGTCCTGGAGTCGCAACGTCGTGCCCTGTGCCCGGCAGGTGAAACCGATCATCAGCGAGGCCGGGAACGGCCACGGTTGGTCGTCGAGGTAGACGACCTCACCGACCTGCACGCCGACCTCCTCGGCAACCTCTCGCTTGACGGCCCCCGCGAGGGACTCCCCCGGCTCGACGAAGCCGGCCAGCACCGACATCCCGGCACTGCGGAACCCGCGGCCGCGAGCCAACAGCAACCGGTCCTCGGCGTCGATCACCGCCATGATGACCGCCATGTCGGTGCGCGGGTAGTGCTCACTCCCGTCGACCTCGCAGCGCCGGGTCCAGCCGGAGAGCGCGGCGTCGGTGCGGGCACCGCAGCGGGGGCAGTGCGGGTGGCTGCGGTGCCAGTTGCCCAGGGCGAGGATCGTGCAGAACACCGCGGTGCCGACCTCGTCGAGCACCACTCCCACCTGGCGAAGGGTTCGCAGGTCGGCGGCAACGATCTCGTCGGCGGCGCTCCCGGCCTCGTCGACGAGGTCGTCGGCGACGACCCCGACGTATGCCGTGCCACCCACCTCACCGAGGTAGACAGCCAGACGGTCGTGATCGCGTGCATCGGGCGCGTCGAGCACCACCCTGACGCCGTGGTCGTCCTCGACCACCTCGACCCGGTCCCCGATGAGTCGCACGACCTTCGTTGCGGGGTCCGAGAGCAGCCGTGGGAGCAGTGAGTCGTCGGTCCGCAGGTCGGCGCGACGGTCGAGCGGTGCCCGACTCAGCGCGAGCTCGGCAAGGATTGGGTCCGGTCTGGGCACGCGTCCCAGCCTACGGGCGTCACACGGCATACCGTGGCACCGTGGAACGCAGCCCCTCCTTCCTCGCCGCCCTGGCCAGTGCCGCCGTGCCCGGACTGGACCCGGTGTCCGTCGAGGCCCTGCCGAGCCTTCCCGAGCAGTCCTACGACGTGGCCTTCGTCCAGGACGTCGAGCACCGCCGGTGGGTCGTGAGAGCGCCCCGTTCGGAGGTCGCCGGGGCCGAGATGGATCGCACGATGTCGCTCCTCGCGCTGCTCGGTAGGAGGCTGCCGTTCGCCGTGCCTGCCCCCAAGGGATTCGTGGCACTCGCCGAGGGAGGCCGGGCGGCGGTCTACCCCTATCTTCCCGGACACAACCTCGACTTCGCCGAGCTGCCCGCTGGTCCCGGGCTGGCCGCGGAGCTCGGCCGCGCGCTGGCTGCGCTGCACAACACGGACGCCGCCGTCTTCGAGGAGGCCGGGGTGCCCTCCTACGACGCGGACTCCTACCGCAGCCGGCGTCTCGCCGAGCTCGACCGCGCCGCCGAGACCGGACGGGTGCCCACCACGCTGCTCACGCGCTGGGAGAGCGCCCTGGAGGACGTCTCCCTCTGGCGGTTCGCCCCCACGCCCACCCACGGCGACCTCACCGGCGACCAGGTGCTCGCCGTCTTCACCGACGATTCGGACGCCTCGACGGGGCGCATCCGTGCGATGACCGGGTGGGAGGACGCCAAGGTCGCCGACCCCGCCGACGACTTCGCCGCCCTGGTGGCGGACGCGCCGCACGAGGCCGTCGAGACCGTCTTCGAGGCGTACGCGCACACCCGTGTGGAGCGGCCCGACCCCAACCTGCTCGTTCGCGCCCGACTCGTGGCCGAGCTGAGCATGCTTCGGTCGTTGATGGGCGCGCTGGCGCGAAAGAACGTCGGCGCCGTCGAGGTGTTGACCACCCAGCTGCGGCGCCTGGACGACTCCGTCCACACGGCCGAGGCCAGTGGGGAGGACGACTACCGGCGCACCTCGCTCGCCCCGGTGAGCCTGCGCACCCGACCCAAGCCGCCACCCGCGCTGGTGCTCGACGAGGACGACGACGAGCTCCCCATGCTGGACGAGGACCTGCCGACCCTTTCGGACGAGGAGAACCCCGCCGACGCCACCGCCAGCGCTCGACATATTGCGCATCAGCCACCTTCGGGCCTGCCCCAGAGGGACGGCGACGTGGGTGGGTCGCAATCAGTCGCGGAGTTGGAGGAGCGAGACCCGGGCGACGGGCCGGGATCCGACGGTGCGGACTCGAGCGAGGGTGCGGATCCGGACGACGAGATGGCGGAAGGATCGGAGGCAGACTCGGGCGTCACCGAGGACGAGCCGCGCTCAGCACGCGGCTGATCTCCTGCGACCCGGGAAGCTCCGGCCAGAGGGTCTCACCGGTCGCGGCGTGGAAGAACGCCCCACGGACCCGTTCCTCGCCCACCCCACGCAGTCGCGCCCACGCGAGGCGGTAGGCCGCGAGCTGCAGCGCCCGCGCCCGGGCGCGTTCCCCCGTCGCGGGTCGGCCCGTCTTCCAGTCCACGACGATCCATCGGGGCCGGCCGTCCTCGCCGTCCTCCTCGAAGACCGCGTCGATGCGACCCCGGATCGCGATGCCGTCGACAACCGTCTCCACGCTGGTCTCGACCTCGACCGGCATGCGATCAGCCCACTCGCTCGCAAGGAACGTCTCGCGCAGGGCCGCGAGGTCCTGGTCTGCCGACTGATCGTCCGCAGAACCGGGAAGCTCGTCGACGTCGAGCATGCTCGCGAGGGAGTAGTGCTGTTCCAACCACGCGTGGAACGCCGTGCCGCGCCGAGCTGCCGGCGCCGGTGGCCTCGGCATCGGGCGGCGCAGGTCGAGGGTGAACTGCTCGCCGTCCTCTGCGAGCGCCACCAGTGCCGAGGTGGAGAGGTGCGCGGGCAGCACGACGTCGGCGCTCGAGGCCCCGCGGCGACGGGACCGCTCGTGCAGGAGCATCCGCACCTCGCCGTCCCACCGGCCCTCACGCGTCGCGACCCGCGTGCCGGGGTCTGCTGACGCGGCCTCGGCGACGGCGAGCGCGGGGCCGAGGAGGGCCGCCCGTCGTTGTTCGTGGTCCTGCGTCGGCCAGGTGATCGTGATCAGCTCCGCGGTCCGCGGATTCGCAGGCTTGGACTCCTCTGGGGGTGGCATCTGGACCCACGGGCCGGGGACGAGACGCAGACCACTGGCCCGCAGCTCCTCGAGGAAGCGTGAGGTGATGCGCGGCGTCGAGGCGGTGCCCCAGACGTGGGACGTCACCAACAGGTCGGATCGTGCCCGGGTCACCGCGACGTAGGCGAGCCGGCGCTCCTCGATGATGCCGTGATCGGCGACGGCCGAGGTGAAGGCGTCCATGTCCAGCGCGATCGAGTCCCAGTCGTGCGGGTCGGCCCAGCCGAAACGAGGCAGCGCGTCGGCGTCACCACGCAGGTCGTAGGGCAGGGCGGCGAGACCCACGAGCCAGCCCTTGTCCCGCGGGTCACCGTGCCCCCACCCGTCGCCGATCACCTTGCCCTGGCTCGCCGAGTGGGCCGGGAACGAGGACTCGACCAGCCCCGGCACGGCGACGACGTCCCATTCCCGGCCCTTCGCGGCGTGCACCGTCATGACCTGCACGGCATCGGGGCGCGCCTCCACCCAGCCCAGGTCCAGACCACGCTCCTCATCCACCGCGGCCTCGAGCCAAGCGAGGAAGCCGCCCAGGGTCGCGCGGTCTGCGCTCGCGGCGAACGTGGCGGCCACGTCGGCAAACGCATCGAGGTGCGCGCGGGCCGCCCCTGGAGTCCACCCCGGGCGCGCCAGCACCTCGATGTCGAGTCCGAGTGCCACCTCGGTCTCGGCGACGAGCTCCGGCAGCCCCAGACCCGTGAGGGAGCGCAGCCTTCGCACCGTGCCGCCGAGCCCCTGAAGCCGCTCCAGGGCGACCGGATTGATGTGTTGACCATCCCCGCCCACCCAGGACGCCGACG
>JBDTDY010000088.1:0-3281 GCA_039922835.1 Ornithinibacter sp. | reverse complement strand
CGAGGCCCGGATCGGCCCCGTCGCATCGGTCGACGAGCGGTTCGCGTGGGACGAGGGGGAGGGGGACCGCACCCGGGATTCATGGCTCCTCGTCCACGATGAGTTCTTCAGCCGGTCCTGCGAGCGCCTCGACATCACCTACTCCGAGGACCTCGAGGCAGTGTTCACGCGGTTCGCCGTGGTCTGGCCCCCCGAGCACGCCGACGCGTGACGTCCGACGAACCTCGCTCGACGGGTGAGGTGGGGCGCTGGCGGGCGACCCTTATAGCCTTGCCTCATGCCTGCTGACACACGCCACGACGGCCGCGCCCCCGACCAGCTCCGCGAGGTGCGCATCACGCGCAACTGGCTCGACCACGCCGAGGGCAGTGTCCTGGTGGAGTTCGGCCGCACCCGGGTGCTCTGCGCGGCATCCTTCACCGCGGGTGTTCCGCGCTGGCTCAAGGGACGCGGCACCGGCTGGGTCACGGCGGAGTACGAGATGCTTCCCCGCTCGACCAACACCCGCAGCGACCGCGAGTCCCGCCGCGGCAAGGTCGGCGGGCGCACCCACGAGATCTCACGCCTCGTGGGCCGGAGCCTGCGGGCGGTGATCGACACCTCGGCGCTGGGCGAGAACACCATCGTGCTCGACTGCGATGTGCTCCAGGCAGACGGTGGCACCCGCACGGCGGCCATCACCGGAGCCTGGGTCGCGCTGTCGGACGCCGTCGCCGACGCGAGGTCCCGCGGGCTCATCGATGCCTCCGCGCAGCCGCTCACCGGGTCGATCGCGGCGGTCAGCGTCGGCCTCGTCGACGGTCGCCCGGTCCTCGACCTCGACTACCCAGAGGACTCCACGGCGCAGACCGACATGAACGTCGTCCTCACCGGCGACGGCCGGTTCGTCGAGGTGCAGGGAACGGCTGAGGGTGAGCCGTTCGACCGGGCGGTGCTGGGCGAGCTGCTCGACCTCGCCACCGTCGGGTGCGCCTCGCTCACCACCCTTCAGCTGGCCGCCCTGGAGGCGCCCGCGCGGGAGCGGATGCCGTGAGCCGCCGGCTGGTCCTTGCCACCCGCAACGAGCACAAGGTCCACGAGCTGCGGCAGATCCTTGCCGGGCTGGTGACCGACCTCGACCTCGAGATCATCGGCGCCGCCGACGTGGAGGGTGCGCCGGACGTGGCCGAGACGGAGGTCACCTTCCTCGGCAACGCGCGGCTGAAGGCGGTCGCCCTCGCGGAGGCGACCGGCCTCCCGTCGGTCGCCGACGACTCCGGGCTCGCCGTCGACGTCCTGGGCGGAGCCCCCGGGGTGTTCTCCGCGCGCTGGTCGGGCTCGACGGCTGGACCCGAGGCGGGGCGCGCCGAGCGGGATCGAGCCAACCTCAACCTGCTGCTCGAGCAGATCGCCGACGTGCCCGACGAGCACCGCAGCGCTGCGTTCGTGTGTGCCGCGGTCGTGGCCATGCCTGACGGTCGGGTGGAGGGCGTGGAGGGCCGGGTGAAGGGCCACATCGTGCGAGCCCCCCGCGGGGACAACGGTTTCGGTTACGACCCGATCTTCGTGCCGTCAGGTGATGTTCGGACCTTGGCGGAGCACACCGACGCCGAGAAGAACGCGATCTCGCACCGCGGTCAGGCGTTCCGCACGCTCGAGCCCCGATTGGCCGTGTTGCTCGAGCAGGCCTGACACCGCCCTGGGCGGGCTGTGGTCGCCAGCGGCCGAAGGGGTCATCCAGCACGCCACGGTGCGTTGGCCACCTATCCTGTCTCCTTGCGCGCAAGTGGCGGAATTGGCAGACGCGCCAGGTTTAGGTCCTGGTGCCTTCGGGTGTGCGGGTTCGAGTCCCGCCTTGCGCACCACGTCGGGTCGGACGCGGCTCGCGGCACCCGCACGTCCTCAGGTGGTGGCGACTCGACCGGGCCAGGGCCGATCACGTCGGGGTAGGTTTGGACCCAGCACCGACACCAGTTCCGACCCCAAGCACTGACACCAAGCGCTGACACCAGCACCGAGGAGGCCCGACGTGGGTGACCGGCTCAGCCCCGGCGACACCGCCCCCGACTTCACCCTGCCCGACGATGCCGGCACGGAGGTCTCGCTGTCCGCACTGCGGGGGCAGAAGGTCATCGTCTACTTCTACCCGGCTGCCATGACGCCCGGGTGCACGAAGCAGGCCTGCGACTTCAGCGAGTCGCTCGACTCCCTGAAGGCCGACGGATACGCCGTCGTCGGCATCTCGCCGGACACACCCGCGAAGCTCGCGACCTTCCGGGAGCGCGACGGTCTCACGATCACCCTGCTGTCCGACGCCGACCGCACGGTGATGACCGACTGGGGTGCGTTCGGCGAGAAGAAGCTCTACGGCAAGGCCGTGCAGGGAGTCATCCGCAGCACGGTCGTGCTCGACGAGACCGGCGTGGTGAGCCACGCCTTCTACAACGTCAAGGCGACCGGTCACGTCGCCAAGCTCCGCCGCGATCTCGGACTTCAGTGAGGACCCCCATGACCGAAACCAGCACCAAGCCCGACGCACCCACCTCGATCGCTGCCCTGGAGGCGGAGGTGGCTGCTCGACGTCAGCGTCTCGCCTCGACGATCGACGAGCTGACCCGCAAGGCGGCACCGAAGGCGATCTTCCAGCGCCAGAGCGAGGCTGCGAAGGCGCGCTTCGCCGATGTCGCCACGACGCCCGAGGGGGAGCTGCGCATCGAGCGGCTCGCCGCAGCGGTGGTCGTCGTCGTGGTGCTGGGCGGATTCGTCATCTACCGGCGCGTTCATCGCGGCTGAACGCCGTCCTGGGCGACTCACAGGCCCGCAACGC
Source organism: Ornithinibacter sp. (assembly GCA_039922835.1). Taxonomy (GTDB): domain Bacteria; phylum Actinomycetota; class Actinomycetes; order Actinomycetales; family Dermatophilaceae; genus Fodinibacter. The sequence continues at coordinate 475 of JBDTDY010000088.1, read as the reverse complement.
AGGAGAGGGGCTCCCCGCTGGGGGAGCCCCTCTCCTGCGTTCTCTGGTGCGCCATCAGGGACTCGAACCCCGAACCCGCTGATTAAGAGTCAGCTGCTCTGCCAATTGAGCTAATGGCGCGCGATCGGAGACATTATCAGCACCCCGCCGCGGCTGAGAACTCGACTAGACCGAGCGATCGCCCGAGTCGCTTCGGTTACTGCGCGCGCCCATGACCAGGAACACCACGAGGAGCGCCAGGACGCCGGCCGAGATCGCGACCCACTGCCACGTCGACGGCCCGGAGGCTGAGGTCTTGTCGACGGAAGCGCTGGCGGTGGGTGACGGAGCCGCGCTCGCGCTCGGGCTGCTCGCCGTGGTGGAGGCTGCAGAGGGTGATGGTGACGGGCTCGGTGACTGCGAGGGCATGGGCGCCGCGGTGGTGGTGAAGGTGAGGGTTCCGGAGACGGGGTGACCGTCGGTGCTCACGACGCGG
>JBDTDY010000087.1:0-4493 GCA_039922835.1 Ornithinibacter sp. | reverse complement strand
CAGGGCCACGTTCCGAGGGCTGTCCTCGTTCCCATGAGCAGGATCACCTCGATGCTCGCCGAGATCCCCAAGGACCGAACCGTGCACGTGATCTGCCAGAGCGGCAACCGGAGCCGGTCGATGGCAGACCTGCTCTGCGCCCTGCGCGTCGACGCGGTGTCCGTCGACGGAGGTGTCTCCGCCTGGTCTGCCGGTGGGCGCCCCCTGGTGCGAGGGTCGAAGGTCGCATGACCACCCGGCCGGGTGAGCCCGCGGCTGCTGCGGAGCGGGATGCCGCAGCCGCGGGTGCGCTGGCGGCCGCTGTCGCCGGCCTGGGGCTGGCCCGGGAGCAGATCGGCGACGTCGTGGCGATGCTCGAGAACGACGGTGGCTGCGCGGAGGTCGTCACCGCGCTCGCTGAGATCTCCACGGCTGTCGACCGCGCGGGCTTCGCGGTCATTGCGGCGGGGCTTCGGGAGTGCATGGTGCGGCCCGCTCGCCAAGGCGCGGCCGACGCCGCCACGCTGGAGCGGCTCTTCCTCTCCCTCGCCTGAGCCGACCGGAACACCCCGACCCCGCCGAGCTGCCCCAGCCGCCGGCACAAGAGATGAACGAGGAAGATCCCATGACCCTGACCACTCGTCGCGTCGCAGTCACCTGTGCCGCCGTGCTCGCCTTCGGCGTGGTCACTGCCGGCTGCTCGGGGGAGCCCGGGGTCAGCGTCGCCGCAGGCCCCACGGCATCCGCAGCCCCCCGGGCCGGTGCAACCCTGGGCGCCCAGGACTTCGCCGCCGCCCTCAAGCGGCCCGGAACGACCGTGGTCGACGTGCGCACCCCTGCCGAGTTCGCCGACGGTCACCTGCCCGGCGCGGTGAACATCGACATCTCCGGCCCCGACTTCGCCCGGCAGCTGACCGGCCTGGACCCGAGCGCGCCGTATGCCGTGTACTGCCGGTCGGGCAACCGGTCGGCGGCCGCGCTGGCCCAGATGGCCTCCGTCGGGTTCACCGCGGGCTACCACCTCGGCGGTGGCGTGGGGGCCTGGACCGCGGCCGGCGGTGAGCTCGTCACCGAGTGACCCCGCCGATGAGGCCGCGACGGCAGCGTTGGGCGTGCTGCGCCCCGGTCAGTCGTCGAGGGCCTTGCCGAGGGCCACGCACGTCGTGAGCGCCTCCTCGCCCGCGAGGGTGCTCGCCCAGCTCAGCTCCAGGCCGGCGCGCAGCAGCGTCCACGCCCGCACCTCCTCCTCGTCGGCGCCCATCGCCTCGGCCACGATGGCGAGCCGGTTGCGCACCGACCAGCGCAGTGCCGAGCCGGTCCCCATCTCATCGACGCGGTTGCGCAGCAACGGCCACACCTCGAAGCCGGGGTGGCCGGCGAGGGGCTTCGGGTCGATGGCCAGCCACCGACCGTCGGGGGAGCGGAGCACGTTCTCGTAGTGCAGGTCCGTGTGCAGCAGCACCTCGGGGACGTCGCCGGTGAGGAGGTCCCGGGCAAGCCCCTGGGTGCGGCTGACCACGCGTCGCGGGACTGCGGCTCGGCCCGCCATCCGCTGCAGGTGAGGAGCGAGGTAGGGACCGATCCGTGGCACCTGGGGTGGCGCCGGCACGTGCAGGCGGGCCAGGAGGCCACCGACGAGGGCGCACGCGTCGTCCGCCCACACCGCGGTGAGGTCGTGGTCGGCGTCCAGGCGTTCGAGAAGGAGCAACCCCTCCGAGGGCAGCGCCGCGATGAGCCGGACCGCGCCGGCACCGTTCCACCTACGAAGCGCCAGGTGCTCGACGCGGCCCTCGGGGTGGGGCCAGGTCACCTTGAGCGCGAGGCGTTGGGCACCGCGCCGCACGGGGACGACCACAGCGGTCCACCCCGTGCGCGCCGGCCCGTCGAGCACCAGGTCCCACCGGGTGAGGGCTCCATCGATCAGCCGCGGCACGGTCTCGACCCAGATCGAGCCCGGAGGCCCTCCGTCGGCGGGATAGCGGGACACCCGCTGCACCCACTCGTCGGGGAGGTCGACGTGGCTCACGTCAGGCCGGGGAAGGGCGCCAGTGCCACACCCCAGCGATGGGCCTCGACCTCGATGGTCCCGAGCCACCGCGTGGCGCCCTGAGCTCCCGACGCGCCGTGCGCGGTGACCAGCCCCTCGAGCGCAGCCCCGTGCTGGGAGCGCAGCGCGGTGAGGGCCTCGCGGGCGAGGCGCACGCCGTCGGCAGGGGTCTTGACGGGGAACGGCAGCGGGTGACCGAGCGTGTCTGGCGGTCTGGAGCCACCGGCGACCTGGTCGGCGAGGAGCCCGCGCAGCGCGTCCAGCGTGGCCTCGGCCCGCACGCGCTGGGCTCCGGCGGCGCGCGCGGCCACCACCTCCAGGAACCAGGTGGCGGCCGACGTGCACCCCGCCAGCGCCGCGACGTCCTCGCCGGTCACGGGGTCGGACGGCACCGCGGGGGGCTGGCCGGCGAGCAGGCTCGCCGCGGCATAACGCTGGGCGTGGAGGGCGGCGACAGGAGCCCGCAACCCGGCCGCCACCTGCGCGAAGGACCCTGAGCCGGATGCCGCCGCTGCCTCCAGCTGGGCGAGCTGGGCACGCTGCAGGACCGGGCCGCTGGTCGTGGGGCCCGCTGAGGGGGTCCCAGCGGGGCTCGGTGTGGGCGTCCCTGTCGAACCGGCCGTGGGGGGCGTCGTAGGGGATGCCGTGGGCGTCGGCAACGGCCCGGCATCCAGTCCCTCGGCGGGCACCTGGTCACGGACGAGGGTGGTTCGCAGGACGGCGTGCTGGCGAGCATGGATCGCCGCAAGATCAGCCCCGAGGTCGCCACCGAGGCGCGCCGCCAGCTGTGCCATACGGTCGGTGTCACGGGTGAGGGCGACGAGGACGGCCTCGCCCGGCACCGGTGTGCGAGTGGGCACCAGGGGCACCCGGGGGGCGTCGTCCTCGAGTCGCACGCCACAGGCCGAGAGTGCCGTCGCTGCCGCGCCCAAGGCGATGCCGAACGCGCCCCGGCGGCTGACCCCCGGCCGTGCTCCCTGCGACATGGGCCGCATCATTTCACGTGTTCGGGGGTCAGCCGCGGTGTCCTACAGTGGACCTGTCGGCCTCCGTCGACCACAGAACTGCACAGAGGGGAGCGAGGATGACCACCGCAGAGCACATCCGACCCGTTCTGGACCACGCCCTGACCGAGGGCGGTCTCGTCCTGGAAGACGTCACGATCACCCCTGCCGGCCGCCGCCGCGTCGTGAGGGTTGCCGTCGATCGGGCCCTCGGTGACGTCGAGGAGGTCAGCACGCCGACCGCCCCACTCACCCTCGACGAGGTCGCCGACGCCACCCGCGCCGTCAGCGACGCGCTCGACGGCTCCGACGTGATGGGCGAGCAGGCCTACACCCTCGAGGTGACCTCGCCCGGTGTGGGCCGCCCGCTCACCGACCCCCGACACTTCCAGCGCAACGTCGGGCGCCTGGTCACCCTCCAGCGCCCCGACGGAGCGCTCACCGGCCGGATCACGCGGGCGAGCCGCACCGAGGTGACCCTCGAGGTGCCCGGCGCCAAGGGTGCCGGCCCCACCACCGAGACGGTTCCGTATGCCGGTGTGGAGCGTGCCGCGGTCGAGGTCGAGTTCGCCCGCCACGACGAGACGAAGGAGAGCTGAGATGGACATCGACCTGTCAGCCCTGCGCGCCCTGGAGCGCGAGCGGGGGGTCACCCTCGACGTGCTGATCCCCGCGATCGAGCAGGCCCTGTCCCTGGCCTACCAGCGCACCGACGGCCACTTCCGTCACTGCCGCGCCGAGCTCGACCGCAAGACCGGGCACGTGGTCATCTGGGCCCGCGAGGAGCACGAGGTGGAGCCCGACCCCGAGCAGGTGGGGGAGGACGGCGAGCCAACAGGCCCCCGCCGCGAGCTGGGGCCCGAGTTCGACGACACCCCCACGGGGTTCGGACGGGTGGCTGCCGCCACCGCGCGCCAGGTCATCGTCCAGCGACTGCGCGACATCGAGGACGACGCCATCCTCGGCGACTTCAAGGGCCGCGAGGGCGACATCGTCGCCGGCATCATCCAGCAGAGCCCCGACCCGCGTCACGTCACCGTCGACTTCGGGCCCGTCGAGGGGATCCTGCCGCTCTCGGAGCAGGTGCCCGGCGAGAAGTACGTCCACGGTGAGCGGCTCCGCTGCTTCGTGGTCTCGGTCAAGCGTGGGATGCGTGGACCGCAGATCGTGCTCTCACGCACCCACCCCAACCTCGTGCGCAAGCTCTTCGCCCTCGAGGTGCCCGAGATCGCCGACGGCAGCGTGGAGATCGGGGCGCTGGCTCGCGAGTCCGGGCACCGCACCAAGATGGCCGTCCACTCCAAGATCCCGGGCCTGAACGCCAAGGGCGCCTGCATCGGCCCGATGGGCGCCCGGGTGCGGGCCGTGATGAGCGAGCTGCACGGGGAGAAGATCGACATCGTGGACTACGTCGAGGACCCCGCGGCCTTCATCGCGGCAGCGCTCTCGCCCTCACGGGTGGT
>JBDTDY010000086.1:0-5060 GCA_039922835.1 Ornithinibacter sp. | reverse complement strand
GGACGACACGCCCGACCGGCACAACATTCGGATTGAATATGTCGATCGGCTTGCGCAGCAACGACTTCGACGACTACAACAGTACCCACGCCCTTTGAGGGGACACGGGCCGGAGGCAACTCCGGTGGCGGGTTTCGCAGGAGGGCGGGTCGATCGGATAACGGCATCCTCTCTCGACCGGGACACCCCGGTCGGGGCGCAACGAGGTCCACGGAGTTCTCTTCGGGGGCGTCGCTGCGCCGCGCGCGGCGGCGCGGGTGCCGCGGCCGACGGCCTGAGTCGAAGCCCGTCCCTCCGGGGGCGGCGCCACCGTCGCGTGGCAGACCCCGCGGTTTCACCGCAGGGACCGACCGGCTCTACCGCTGGCCCAGGCCGGCACCGAGGGCCTCCGAACTCATACATCGGGGGCCCTCGGCCGAGCGGCAGGTCCTGGGACAGGCGGAGACATTCGGCCGGGCCTGGTCCAGCCGTGAGACCCGAGCGGCCTGTGCGCTCTCCCCGTGGCCCATGCCGGACTCCCCCGTCGACCTCAGCGTGGTCGTCCCCATCTACAACGAGGAAGCGGTGCTCCCCCTCCTCGTGGAGCGCCTGCGCCCCGTGGCGGATGCGTGGGGCGTCACCTACGAGATCGTCTGCGTCGACGACGGCTCGGACGACGCCACCCCCGTGGTGCTCCAGCGCCTGCGCCGGGAGTGGCCGCAGGTGCGCGTCGTGCGGCTGCGTGCCAATGCCGGGCACCAGGCAGCGATCTCGGCCGGGCTGGCTCGCGCCAGGGGCCGGTGGGTCGTCACGATCGACGCCGACCTGAAGGACCCGCCCGAGGTGATCGGCGAGATGCTCGCGGTGGCTCGCGGGAGCGGCGTCGACGTGGTCTACGGCGTGCGCGAGGACCGGTCCAGCGACACCGCGTTCAAGCGCCTGTCCGCCCGTGCCTTTTATCGCTCGATCCGGGCGATGTCCGATGTGGACGCCAGGGTGGATGCCGGTGACTTCCGGCTCATGTCGCGGGCGACGGTCGATGCCGTGAATGCGCTGCCGGAGAGCAACCGCGTGCTCCGGCTCGTGGTGCCCGCGCTCGGCTTCCCCAGCGGGTCCGTGCCCTACGTCCGAGCGGCGCGCGCGGCCGGTGAGTCGAAGTACCCGCTCGGGAAGATGATCCGGCTCTCCGTCGACGGGGTGACCGGCTTCTCGATCGCCCCGCTGCGCTTCGCGACCTGGCTGGGGCTCCTCGGCGGTCTCGCCGCGATCGGTGTGCTCGTCTTCGCGCTCGTCAACATGCTGCTGGGCAACACCCTTCCGGGCTGGACGTCGACCGTGGTGGTCGTCTCGGCCGTGGGTGCCGTGCAGCTGCTCGCGCTCGGAATCCTCGGGGAGTACGTCGGGCGGATGTACTCAGCGCTCCAGGCGCGCCCGGCATACTTCGTCGCCCACGACTCCCTGGAGGCGCAGGGCGGCGCGCACGTGCCTGACAGGTCTGCCGGCTCTGGCGGTTCTGCCGGCTCTGGCGGTTCTGCCCAGCCCCGCTCCCCAGGCGTCGACGAGAGCGACGTGGCCACGCGGGAGCGTCAGACCCGCACCTGACCGTCGCCCTCGACGACCCACTTGGTGGTGGTGAGCTCGGGAAGGGCCATGGGCCCCCTCGCGTGGAGCTTCTGGGTGGAGATGCCGATCTCCGCGCCGAACCCGAACTCACCACCGTCGGTGAAACGGGTGCTCGCGTTGACCATGACGGCTGCGGCGTCGACCTCCGCTGTGAAGCGCCGGGCCGCCGCACGATCCTGGGTGACGATGGCCTCGGTGTGCCCCGACCCGTGCTTGCGGATGTGGGTCAGCGCGGCGTCGAGGTCACGCACCACCCCGATGGACATCTCGAGGGCGTGGAACTCGGTGGCGAAGTCCTTCTCCGTCGCGATCTCGTGCGCCACGCCAGCGGCGTCGGCGTGGATGCCGCTGGCCCGGTCGGTGTGCAGGAGCACTCCCTCGCCCGCGAGCGCGGCGAGAGCCTTGGGCAGGAAGGCCGCGGCGACGTCCTCGTGCACGAGGAGGGATTCGGCGGCGTTGCAGACGCTCGGACGGTGGGTCTTGGAGTTGATGGTGATTGCGAGCGCCATCTCGAGGTCGGCGGCCGCGTCGACGTAGACGTGGCAGTTGCCGATTCCGGTTTCGATGACGGGCACGGTCGACTCGGTGACGACGGTGCGGATCAGCTCAGCGCCACCGCGGGGGATGAGGAGGTCGACGAGGCCTCGCGCGGTCATCAGGGCACGCACAGCGCCGTGGCCGCCCTCGAGGAGCCCGACCGAGTCCGCCGGCAGACCCTGCGCGGTGAGGGAGTCGCGCAGCACGGCGACGAGCGCGCGGTTGGTGTCCGCGGCGGCGCTTCCGCCTCTCAGGATCACGGCGTTGCCGGACTTCAGGGCCAGCCCCGCCGCATCCACGGTGACGTTGGGGCGAGCCTCGTAGATCATCCCGACGACGCCCATCGGCACCCGCACCTGCCGGATCTGCAGGCCGTTCGCCAGCGTGGAGCCGCGCACCACCTCGCCGATGGGGTCGGGGAGACTCGCGATGTCGCGCAGGGCCCCCGCCACCGACGCCACGCGCTCCGGGTCCAGGCGGAGACGATCCTGCAGGCTCTCCGGCATCCCGTTCTCCCGACCACGGGCGAGGTCTGCCTCGTTTGCGGTCACGACCCGCTCGGTGGCCGCGTCCAGGGCATCGGCCAGGGCGCGCAGGGCGGCATCCTTCTCGGCCCGTGACATCAGCGCCAATCGGCGCGATGCCGTGCGCGCGGCCTCGGCCAGCGTGCGAACGTTCTCGACGTCGGCCGGGTCGATACCGGCAGTTCGGTCAGCCATGCACGCAAGGGTATGCCGGTGCCGCCCGCACGCCCACCGACCGGGCCCGGCGGCCATCCAGCCTGCGCCCTGCGCGCCCCCTGCTGTTTGCCTCCCCTCAGGACGCATCTTTCAATGGTGCACCCGGTGGCGACGCATCCCTGGGCACGCTCGCCATGGGGAGGCATGTGTGAAAGTTGCTCGATGGGGGGAGGCATCCATGAGGGGCCGATCCACCTATGCGCAGACGCCGGGTATCACCAGGAATGCGAGGATGTGGGAGTGACGACGATCCTCTCCATCCAGTCCTCGGTGGCCTACGGCCACGTCGGCAACTCCGCGGCGGTCTTCCCGCTCCAGCGCCTCGGCGTGGAGGTCTGGCCCGTGCACACCGTCAACTTCTCCAACCACACCGGATACGGCGCGTGGCGAGGCCCACTGATGCCCGCGGAGGACGTCCGGGAGGTCATCACCGGCATCGAGGAGCGCGGCGCGCTGCCCGAGGTCGACGCAGTGCTCTCGGGCTACCAGGGCGGCGAGCAGATCGGCGAGGTCATCCTCGACGCGGTCGCACGCACCAAGGCCGCCAACCCCGACGCCATCTACGCCTGTGACCCGGTGATGGGCAACGCCACCTCGGGCTGCTTCGTGCACCCGGCCATCCCCGTGCTGCTCCGCGAGAAGGTCGTACCGAAAGCCGACCTCATCACGCCGAACCAGTTCGAGCTGGGGTTCCTCACCGAGACCGATCCGGCTGACCTCGAGACCACGTTGGCCTCGGTGGAACGAGCACGCGAGATGGGGCCGAGCACGGTGCTCGTGACCTCGGTGCTGCGCCCGGACCGGCCCGAGGGAACCATCGAGATGCTGGCGGTCCACGGCGACGGTGCGTGGATCGTGCGCACGCCGCACCTGCCGCTGAAGGCGAACGGCTCCGGCGACGTCACGGCTGCCCTCTTCACGGCGCACCTGCTGGAGACCGGGGATGCCGGGTTGGCACTCGGGCGCACCGTCTCCAGCGTGTTCGACCTGTTGGAGCACACCCATGAGTCGGGTCGCCGCGAGCTCCAGCTGGTGCAGAGCCAGGAGCAGATCGCCCACCCGCGGATGCAGTTCCAGGTCGAGCAGGTCCGCTGACGCGGGCCCATCGAGAAGTCGGGCCGCAGGACGTCTCCGAGAACGACGAGGTCGTTGCCTTCAGAGCACGACGAGGTCATCGCGGTGGATGACTTCGCGCTCGTACGCCGGCCCGAGGTCGCGGGCGAGGTCGCGCGTGGAGCGGCCCAACAGCCGCGGCAGCTCCCCCGAGGCGTAGTTGACCAACCCTCGAGCGATCACCTGACCATCCGGCCCGCACACGTCCACGGCATCCCCGGCAGAGAAGTCGCCGGTCACCCCGGTGATCCCGGCGGGGAGCAGCGACGTGCCGCGCACGGCAACCGCCGTCACCGCCCCCTCGTCGAGCACCACCGTGCCACGCGCCGTGGTGGCGTGCGCGAGCCAGCGCTTGCGTGAGGCACGGGTGGCAGCCGCTGGAGCGAAGACGGTCCCGACGTCCGCACCAGCGAGTGCCGCAGTGACGTCCTCGAGCCGGGTCAACAACGTCGGCACGCCCGCGGCACCCGCGATGCCCGCCGCCTCGACCTTGGTCACCATCCCCCCACTGCCGACGGCAGAACCGGTGCCACCGATCCGTACGGCATCGAGGTCTGCTGTCGTCGCGACGAGCGGCACCCGGCGGGCCCCGGCGCGGTTGGGCGGCCCGTCGTAGAGGGAGTCGACATCGGTCAGGAGCACCAGCCCCTGCGCGCCGACCAGGTCCGCCACGAGCGCCGCCAGCCGGTCGTTGTCGCCGAACCGGATCTCCTGGGTCGCGACCGTGTCGTTCTCGTTGACGATGGGCACCACCCCGAGCTCGAGCAGCCGGTCGAAGGTGCGCCGGGCGTTGGTGTAGTGGGTGCGGCGGGTCACGTCGTCGGCGGTGAGCAGCACCTGGCCGACGGTGAGTCCATGCGCACCGAAGGCTGCCTGGTAGGCCGCCACGAGGGCTCCCTGCCCCACGCTGGCTGCCGCCTGCTGGGTCGCGAGGTCGCCGGGGCGCCTCGGCAGTCCCAAAGGACCCAGCCCGGCCGCGATGGCGCCGGAGGAGACGAGGACGACCTGGCTGCCAGCGCGTCGACGCTCCGCGAGGACGTCGACGAGCGCGGTCAGCGCCCGGGGGTC
>JBDTDY010000085.1:0-30888 GCA_039922835.1 Ornithinibacter sp. | reverse complement strand
CGTCCTCACCTCACCCTGGTACGCGGAGCGGCTGGATGCCAAGGCAGCAGCGGCGAGCAGCCGGGCCGATGCCGGTCTGGCTGCCATCGAGACGTTCCTCGCCACCCCCGGCAACGAGGAGCCCGCGGGCCGCCTCGACATCCCCGCACGGGTCGAGGAGGCGCGTGAGGAAGCGGAACGGCTCGCTGGAGCACCGTTCCGTGAACAGCTAGTCGGCACCTCGGGGCGCACCCCGCTGGGGGCTCGCGACTAGGTCGAGATCGGCCGTCAGCGCACCGTCGACCGCAGCGACTCGATCGCGGTGTGCCGCGGTCTCCAGCCGAGCACGGTCCGTGCCTTGGTCGTGTCCATGATCGCGGGGTGGCTCACCGCTTCCACCCACTGTGCGCCCGAGGGCAGGTACGGCAGTCGTGCCACGGCGCGGGCAAGCGTCGCCACGGGCCCCCCGGCGATCCGCACGGGCCGAAGGCCGAGCTCCCGAGCGACGTCGAGGAGGGTGACCACGTCGTCAGCGGCGATGTTGTAGGCCCCGGGGGGACCAGCGCCGACGACACACAGGCGCAGCGCCTCGGCGACATCGTCCTGGTGGATGAACTGGAGGGGGAGGTCCGGCACGAGGACGGGCATGGAGGGGCCGGCTCGCAGCACTGCGCCCGCGCCCCGCACCAGGTGCTCGAGCGCCGTGGGGACGTTGACCTTGGCGCCGACCGCATCGGGCCCGAGGACGATGGGGGGCCGCAGCACGTAGAGCGCGGTCTGCGGGTGCTTCGCCGCCTCCTGCCGCAGCAGGTCCTCGAGCTGGGCCTTCTCCTGAGCGTAGAAGAGACGGCTCGCAGGACGGGTCGCCCAGTCCTCACGGATGCCGATCGGGTTGTCGTGATGGAAGCCGTAGGCCGCCACCGACGAGGCGTAGACGAACCGCTTCGCCCCGACGTCGGCCGCTGCGCGGAACGCGTTCAGGGTGCCCTCGACGTTGATCGCCTGCGTCGTCTCCCGGTCGCCGCTCAGGATCAAGAAGGCCAGGTGCACGACCACGTCGGCCCCGTCGAAGGACGCGCGGAGCGCATCGACGTCGCGAACGTCCCCGCGGCGATACTCCATCTTCGTCCACCCGCGCTCCGTGGGATCGAACGGCCGCCGAGCCATGCCGATGACGTGATCGACCCGATCGTCGCCCTGGAGCAGGGGCATCAGGGCGAGGCCGAAGGTGCCGGTGGGCCCGGTCACCGCCACCGTGAGCCGGCTCAGTCCGACCCCCCGATGTCGACGGCATACGCCTCGTAGATCAGGTCGGACCCGCGCTGGCGATGGCGCACCAGCCGCCCGACGAGCGACGTGGCAGCCTCCCGGTGCGCGGCGAGCGCGCTCTCGTCGGTGAGCCCCTCATCGCGCTCGGTGAGCAGGCGCTCCACCTCCTCGAGGAACCAGTGGTGGTCCTGCTTCTGCTGCTCGACGGCATGCGTGAGCCGCGGCGAGGTGACCCCGATGTCGGCGTAGAGCCCACCCTCGGCCTCGGTGAGGGCAACGTGGTCGCGCAGGTCGTGGGCGAGCTCGGTGAGGGCCGCTCGCACCCGCCGGCGCCAGAGCTGACCGAGGCCCACCGGCAGCGACGTCGCCGCGTCGAGGGCGCTCATGGACTCGCCGAGCTCGGAGCGGTGCGCGCGCACCTGCTCCAGGTATGCCGCGAACGTCTCGTCCATCCTCATCACCTCCGGGGGCCGTCACCCCATGGTCCCCCGGATCCTCCGCGGTGGCGACCCCTGCCTACAGTGGCGAGCATGGATCTCGAGACGCTGAGGATGCCGGGGGGCCGCGACGTGCTCGACATCCTGCCGCGGATCGAGGAGGCGCTGGGCGGCGATCATCCCGTGCTGCCCTGTGCCCCAAGGACAGAGGCACCGAACGTGCCGGACCACGAGCTCGATGAGCTTCCCGAGGGGCTCGCCGTCGCCATCGGCACCTCGGGCTCGACCGGCACCCCCAAGCTCGCCCTGCTCACGGGTTCGGCTCTGCGCGCCAGCGCCGAAGCCACCCACGAGCGCCTCTCCGGGCCCGGCCAGTGGATGCTGCCGGTGCCGGCCCACCACGTCGCCGGACTGCAGGTGCTCGTGCGGTCGCTCGTGGCCGGAACGGTTCCGGTGGTGGTCGACCTGACCGGTGGCTTCACGGCATCCGCGTTCGTCGCCGCGGTCGACGCGTTGGGCCCCGACACGCCGAGCTACACCAGCCTCGTGCCTACCCAGCTGCTGCGCCTGCTGGACGACGTGCTCGCCACGAAGGCCCTCGGCCGCTTCGACGCCGTGCTGATCGGGGGCGCCGCGTTTCCTCCGCAGCTGCGCGAACGAGCCGTGAGGGCCGGGGTGCCCGTCGTCGCGACCTATGGGATGAGCGAGACCGCTGGCGGGTGCATGTACGACGGGGAGCCGCTCGCGGGTGCCTGCGTTCGTCTCGAGGAGGGGGGGCGGATCAGCCTCGGTGGGGCGACCATCGCCCACGGCTACCTCGGCCTGCCCGAGCTCACCCGCAGTGTCTTCACCGTGGACGAGCACCACGTGCGCTGGTTCCGCACCGACGACGTCGGGCACCTCGACGACGCCGGCGCCCTGCACGTGGATGCCCGCCTGGACGACCTCATCGTGACGGGTGGTCTCAAGGTCGCGCCGAGGCTCGTGGAGGAGGCCCTCGCAGCGGGTGTGCCCGGCATCCGGCAGGTGGTGGTCGTGGGCACACCGGACCGTGAATGGGGCCAGTCGGTGAGCGCCTACCTCGTGCTCGACCCGGCACTCTCCCCCCGCCCGCCGACGACTGCGGACGTGCGCTCGGCGCTGCGCGGAACGATCCCGGACCACGCCCTTCCCCGACGGGTCCTGACGGGGACCTCGGTGCCCGTGCGCGGGCCGGGCAAGCCCGACCGCCGTGCAGTGGCAGCCCTGTTCGACGTGGGATGATGGGCACATGCTCCGTTACGTGCCGTATGTCCTCAGCCTCGCGCTGACGATCTACTGCGTCGTGGACGCAGTCCAGACCGAGGACGGCTCCGTGCGCAACCTGCCCAAGATCGGCTGGCTGATCCTCATCCTGCTCTTCCCGGTCGTCGGCCCGGCCGCGTGGCTCATCGCCGGGCGACCCCAGCGCGGCGGTCCCCGGCAGGTGCAGCGCCGCGGCCCGCGAGGGCCCGACGACGACCCCGACTTCCTCAAGGACCTCTGACCCACCCCCATGGCAACGATCTCCCAGTGGGTCGCTGGCGCCCGCCCGCGCACCCTGCCCGCCGCCGTCGCCCCGGTGCTCCTCGGCAGCGCTGCCGCCCACCTGCTGGGAGCCGCGGATCTCGCCCTCGCCATCCTGGCGCTCCTGGTCTCCCTCGCGCTGCAGGTCGGGGTGAACTACGCCAACGACTACTCCGACGGCATCCGCGGCACCGACGAGGCACGGGTGGGCCCGGTGCGGCTGGTCGGGCAGCGACTCGCGCAGCCCGGGAACGTCAAGCTCGCGGCCTTCGCCTCGTTCGGTGCCGCGGGTCTCGCCGGGCTCGCCCTCGTGGGGCTGTCACAGGCGTGGATCATGCTGCCGCTCGGGGTGCTCGCGGTGCTCGCGGCCTGGCGCTACACCGGGGGGGACAATCCCTACGGCTATCGCGGGCTCGGCGAGGTCTACGTCTTCGTCTTCTTCGGGCTGATGGCCACGCTCGGCACGCTCTACACCCAGGCGCTCACCCTGTCGTGGTTCGGCCTCGCGGCAGCCGTGGGTGTGGGGGCGATCGCGTCGGCCATCCTTGTCGCGAACAACCTGCGCGACATCCCCACCGACATCGAGCACGGCAAGCAGACACTTGCCGTGCGACTGGGCGACCGCCGCACTCGGCTGCTCTACCTCGCCCTCGTCGTGGTGTCGGTGCTGGCCCTCGTCGTGATGGCGGTGTGGTCGCCCTGGGCGCTGCTGGGCCTGCTGGCCGTCCCGGTCGGCGTGCGCTCGGTGCGACTCGTGCTCGGGAGCACGACGGGCCGCGACCTGGTGCCTGTCCTGGCCGCCACCGGCCTCTACGAGGTCGCGTATGCCGTGCTGGTCACCATGGGCGTCGCCATCGGGGTGTCACTCGCCTGAGGCGACCTCGATGGGAAACGTGGGTGAAGATCACCGCCCAAGCAGAGATTTTCACCCACGTTCCCGGTGTGAGACGGCCTGGTCGGTCAGCGGAACTGGCCGTCGTCCTGGGAGGTCTCCGCGTCCTCGGCCGCCTCATCGGTCGGGCTGCCGTCTGAACGGGTGCGCTTGGCCGCCGTGCGGCGCTCGAGGCGCTCCGCGAGCTGCGCGGAGTAGTCCTCCCGGACCCGGCGCAGGGCGAAGAAGGAGATGAGCGCGGAGAGGACTGCGGAGCCGGCAACCAGCAACAAGGCATTGCCCTGACCGCGCAAGCCGGCGAGCCACAATGCCGTGATGCACGCGAGGAAGATGACGATCCGCAGGACCGTGTAGCGCATCATCGGCGCTCAGAGCCCCGAGTAGGAGTGCTGGCCCACGAAGAAGACGTTGACCACGGCGAAGTTGACGATGATGCAGACGAAGCCGATCAGTGCGATCCACATCGCGTTCTGGCGCTTCCACCCCGTGGTCGCGCGCGCGTGCAGGTATGCCGCGTAGACGACCCAGATGACGAAGCTCCAGACCTCCTTGGGGTCCCAGTTCCAGTAGGACCCCCACGCCTGACGTGCCCAGATCGCGCCCGCGATCACCGTGAACGTCCACAGCGGGAAGGCCACGATGTGCACGGCGTAGGACATCCGCTCCAGGGCCTTGGCGTCGGGCAGTCGCGACATGAAGGAGCGCGGCGGGGAGTCGGAGGTCTCGAGGCGGTCCTGGATGAGGTACAGCACGCCGAGGGAGAAGGCGATCGTGAACACCGCCACCGACAACGTCGCGACCGTCACGTGGATCGAGAGGAACACCGAACGCAATGACGGCATGAGCTCGGAGGCGTCGGTGTACCAGACGGTCGTCGCCAACCCGAGGTTGAGCAGGGCAGGGGTCACCACGAAGATGCCGAGCCAGCGCAGGTCCCGCCGCGTGCACCACACCGAGTAGGTCACCAGGACGAACATCGAACCGACGATGGCGAACTCGTACATGTTGCCCAACGGCCACCGGTGCACCTCGGCGGCCCGGAGCACGACGCCCGCGACGGTCAGGAGCGTCCCCAGCACCGTCAGCGACCACGCGATTCCCGCGGCCCTGCGCGCGCCCCTCGACTCGATCGGGGCCGCCGCGGCGGGTGAGCCCGGCTGGTCGCCCCCGTCGGAGGAGGCGTCGACGCCACCGGACGCCTCGTCCGCCGACGCCGAGAGGCCACCCGCCACCACGAGCTCCCGCTCAGCAGCGGGCTCGAGCTTCTCCGGGGCAGCCGGCACCAGGCGAGCCAGGTGCACGGCATACGCCACCATCGCCAGGGTGAGGACCACCATCGCGGAGTAGATCGCGAAGTTGGAGAGCTGGGCGAGCGTCGTGTCGGTCATCGTTTTCCTTCGAGTGCGGTCAGGACGCCGTCGATCTCCTCGGCCATCCCCTCGTCGTCGTCCTTGGCGAGTCCGCCGACGGACACCAGCGTACGACCCGGCTCGGTGCCCGTCCCAACCCGTACGAAGAGCCTTCGACGGCGGACCACGAGGGAGAGCACCAGCCCCGCGAGTGCGAGGAGCGCCGCGACGAGGGTCAGCGACTTCCCCGGGTCTGTCCGGATCGACAAGCCTGCAAAACGCTTGACGGCGTCGAAGGTGATCGACCCCCGTCCGTCAGGCAGCACATAGGTCTCCCCCGGCCGCAGCAGGATGCGCAACTGGTCGACGCCGCCCTTGCCGGGGATCGGGGTCATCTCCTTGGTGTCCAGGGTGTAGACGGACTGCGGCGACCCGCCGGGGAAGAGGTTCCCCTCGAACGCCGTGATGGCCAGCGCCGGGTCGAGCGCGTCCGGGAACACCGAGTGCGGCCCGGAGGTGTCGTCGATGACAGCCGTCGGGAGGAAGAACCCCGCGAAACCCAGCTGCTCGGGTGAGGCCCCCGGCACCTTCACCGCGCCCACCGAGGTGTAGTTGTTGTCCTGCGGCAGGAACGGGGTGGCGTCGGAGTAGAGCACGGTTCCCTTGCCGTCGCGCACGGTGATCTGCGGCGCGTAGCCGTTGCCCAGGAGGAACACCGACCCCCCACCGGTCTCCAGCGGCTGGTTCACCCGCACCGACCGCTTCTCCGGCGTGCCGTCAGCCGCCGTGAAGGTCGTGAAGGCCTCGAAGTCGCGCGGGGCCCCGAACTGGCCCTTGCCCTGAGTGCCGGTCTCGAACTCCGCCGCGAACCGGTCGAGGCGGATCGTGAACGGGTCGAGGTCGTTGACGTCGACCCAGGGGCCGGGGCTGAAGGTGTCGTAGCGGGAGAGGGTGTTGGCGAAGGTCTTGCCCTCCGGCAGGATCACGTCGCCCTTCCACCCGAAGAGGTGCCCGATGGCGACGCCGATCAGCACCCCGATCAGCGCGACGTGGAAGACGAGGTTCCCCGTCTCGCGCAGGTAGCCTTTCTCTCCGGAGAGCGTGGCGTCGTCGTGCGCGTGCACGCGATACCGGCGCCCGCGCAGCGCGACCCGCAGTCGCTCCCGCACCTCGCCCGGATCACCCTCGACCTCGAGCTCTCGGTGCGCCGCGAGCCGGCGCAGGTTGCGTGGCGCCCGCGGCGGCGCCGAGCGCACCTGGTGCCAGTGGATGCGCGTCCGAGGCAGGACGCAGCCGATGAGGGAGATGAACAGCAGCAGGTAGATCGCGGCGAACCACGGCGAGGCATAGACCTCGAAGAACCCGAGGCGGTCGAGCAGCGGCCCGGCGCTCTGGTGGTCGCTGATCCACTGGGCTGTGCGGGCCGGGTCGATGGAGCGCTGCGGGAACGTCGACCCCGGGATGGCCCCGATCGCCAACAGCAGGAGCAGGAACAGCGCCGTGCGCATGCTCGTGAGCTGGCGCCACATCCAGCGCAACCAGCCGATGGGCCCCAGTCTGGGCTGGACCACGGGCCCGTCGGGGGTGCGGGGCGGGGTGCGCTGCTGCGTGGTGCTCACAGTGGCACCTGGAACCCGTTGACCAGCTCGGACTGCAGCCAGGTGTTGAGTGTGTTCCACACGCCGGTGACGAGCAACACGCCCACGACGATGAGCAGCACTCCCCCCGTGACCTGGATGGCGCGCTGGTGCCTGCGGAGCCACCCAGAGGCCCGACCGGCCCGGTCCAACCCGGCAGCGATGAGCAGGAACGGCAACCCCAGGCCGAGACTGTATGCCGCGGCCAGCGTCACGCTCCGGGCCACCTGCGGGTCGGTGGTCGCGCTCGCCATGGCCAGGACCAGCGCCAGGGTCGGCCCCGTGCAGGGTGCCCATCCGAGGGCGAAGACCGCACCGAGGACGGGCGCGCCGAGCAGACCGGCACGCGGGCGCCAGGACAGCTTGGCCTGGCGCTGGCTGCCCACTCCGAGGAAGACCAGGCCCATCAGGATGACCACCACGCCGCCGACGCGCATGAGCAGGACGCGCTGCTCGACGAAGACCTGCCCGACGGAGGTGATGAAGAGCGTGCCGAGGATGAAGACCGACGCGAAGCCGACCACGAACAACAGCGCCCCGAGAACCATCCGGCTGCGCGGCCGGTCGGCGAGGTCCTCCCCGCTCAGGCCCGTGACATAGCCGAGGAAGCCCGGCACGAGCGGCAGGACGCATGGGCTCGCGAACGAGACCAACCCGGCCAGTGCCGCTATCGCGAGCGCCAGCGGGAGCACTCCGGTCGTCACGGTGTCCCCCGCCGCGGTGCTGACGGCCGCCGCTGCACCCGAGGCGAAGGGCTGCGCCCCGGCAGCCGCGAGCACCAGGGTGGGCGTCACGACTCGCCGAGCACGTCGTCGACGAGGCCGGTGAGCGTCGAGGCGGAGACGGGGCCGTTGACGCGGGCTGCGATGCGCCCCCCGGTGTCCAGCACCAGCGTCGTCGGCACGGTGGGCGCCTTGCCCTGGAGCGCCAGGATGAGCACCCCGGACTCGTCGCTCAGGCTCGGATAGGTGATGCCCTCCTTCGTGGTGAAGGCCAGGCCGCGCGCGGGGTCCTCCCGGAAGTCGATCCCGATGAACTGCACCCGGGCCTGCGCCTTCTCGAAGGTGGCCCACACCTTCTGGAGGTCGGGCGCCTCGGCGACGCACGGGGCGCACCAGGACCCCCACACGTTGACGACGAGCACGTCGCCGCGCGCGGACGCACTGTTCCAGGAGCCACCGCCCAGCAGGTCGCCCGAGAGCTCGACCGGCTTGCCCCTGGACTCCGGAAGGATCGTCTCGACTGCTCCGTCACCGGAGACGTAACCCTTCTGGTCTCCGGCCTTCGCCTGTGCGGCAACGGAGTTGGGGTCGCTCGTGCAGGCACCGAGCGCGACCAGGGAGAGCGCCGCGACCAGTGCCACGGCATACCGCCTCAGGTGCGGTGCGCTCACGCCCCGGCTCCGGGCTGGGCCTGCGAGAGCAGCGTGGCGGCCGGCTCGCTGTAGGACAGGGACAGCAGCTCGTCGCCGAGGAAGGTGAACGAGGTCAGCGAGGCGAGGGAGCACTGCCGCCGTGCCGGGTTGTGGACCAGGGAACGACCCTCCGTCGCGAGTCGGATCATCCAGATCGGAGCCTGGTGGCTCACCACGAGCGCCTCGTGGCCACGGGCGGCCTCACGGGCGTCGAGGATGGCGGCGCGCATGCGCTGGACGATCTCCACATACGGCTCGCCCCACGAGGGGCGCAGCGGGTTGAGCATCTTGGGGAGCAGCCTCGGGTGGCGCAGAAGCCCTGTGCCGCCGGCGACGGGGAGACCCTCGAACGCGTTCTCGGCCTCGATCACCCGCTCGTCGATGCTGACCTCGAGCCCGTGCATGGCGGCGCTCGGAGCCGCGGTCTCGCGGGCGCGAATCAAGGGGCTGCTCACCACGTGCGTGATGTCGTGGTCGCGCAGGTGGTCAGCGGCGAGGTCGGCCATCTGCCGCCCGAGAGTCGAGAGGCGGAACCCCTCGAGCCGGCCGTAGAGGATGCGGTCCGGGTTGTGCACCTCGCCGTGGCGCAGGAGGTGCACGACGGTGCGCGGCGCCTCGGCGACGGAGGCCGCGACAGGGGCATCCTCGGGGGTCGGTGTCATGCCCCAGATTGTCGCAAACGCACCTGAGAGCTCAGGCACCCGCTCCCGCCGCGGCCGCCGCAGCCGACGGCAACGCCGACAGGATGCGCTCGACCGCCACGTCGTCGTGAGCACCGGAGACGAACCAGGACTCGTAGGCGCTGGGCGGCAGGTAGACCCCGCGCTCCAGCATCCCGTGGAAGAACCGGCCGAATGCCGCGGTGTCCTGGTCGCGGGCGGCGGCGTAGTCATGCACCTCTCCCTCGCGGAAGAACACCGAGAACATCGAGCCGGCCCACTGCACCCGGTGCGCCACGCCCGCCGCCGCGAGGGCCGCGGATGCAGCGTCGGCGATCGTGTGCGCCGTGGTGTCGAGGTGCGCATAGAGGGCCTCGTCGCAGCCCTTGAGGGTGGCCAGCCCGGCAGCCGTGGCGACCGGGTTGCCGGACAAGGTGCCCGCCTGGTAGACGGGCCCGTCGGGGGCGAGAAGCGCCATGACGTCGGCTCGCCCGCCGAAGGCCGCAGCGGGGAAACCGCCACCCATGACCTTGCCGAAGGTCATCAGGTCGGGTCGCACGTCGAGACCCTCGTGACCCCACCACCCGGCCGGCCCGCACCGGAAGCCGGTCATGACCTCGTCCGAGACGAGGAGCGCCCCGTGTGCGGCGGTGACGCGGCGCAGTGCCTGGGTGAACCCCGGGTCAGGCGGGACGACACCCATGTTGCCTGCGGCCGCCTCGGTGATGACGCAGGCGATCTGCTCACCCCGGGCCGCGAACGCCGCCTCGAGGGCCTTGACGTCGTTGTAGGGCAGCACGACGGTCTCTGCTGCCATCTCGGCCGGCACCCCGGCGGAGTCGGGCAGGGCGAGGGTCGCGACGCCGGAGCCGGCCGCGACCAGGAGGGAGTCGACGTGGCCGTGGTAGTGGCCGGCGAACTTCACCACGAGCGAGCGTCCGGTGAAGCCGCGTGCTAGCCGGATGGCGCTCATGGTCGCCTCGGTGCCGCTGGAGACGAGGCGCACCTGCTCGATCGGGTCGACGCGCGCGACGATCTCCTCGGCGAGGAGCACCTCGTTCTCCGAGGGTGTGCCGAAGGAGAAGCCGCGGGATGCCGCGGTGCTGACGGCCGCACTGACGCCGGGGTGTGCGTGGCCCAGGATCATCGGGCCCCAACTGCAGACGAGGTCGACGTAGTCGCGCCCGTCTGCGTCGGTGAGCCACGGGCCCGTCCCGCTGACCATGAAACGGGGGGTGCCGCCGACCGCGCGGAAGGCGCGCACCGGCGAGTTGACCCCACCGGGCGTGACGGCCTTCGCCCGGGCGAGGAGTGCTTCCGATGCCGGCGCCTCGGAAGGGTGGATCGGCGGGGTCTGGGTGGTCGAGGGGTGGCTGCTCACCAGATCATTGTCCGTCACCGCGCACGGCCCACCGTGAGCAGGGCCGCGCGGGCCTCAGCAGGGCTGTTCGGGCGTCGTCGGGTCCTGCGCGTAGGCGACCCGGATCGCCTGCATCGCCTCGCCGAGCGCCTGGAACTGCTCCGGGGTGAGGATGTCGACGATGTGGCGCCGCACGCTGGCCAGGTGCACCACCGCGAAGTCGTCGATCGCCGCGTGTCCCTCGGGGGTGAGGCGCAGGAGCACCCCGCGCCCATCCTCGGGGGCCGGCGCGCGACGGACCAGGCCTCGGCGCTCCAGGCGGGCTGCCGTGTGCGTGACCCTGCTGCGGGACTGCACGATGAGCTCGGCCAGCGCGGACATCCGCATCTCGGAACCGGGCGCCTCGGACAACATCGAGAGCAGCTCGTACTCCGAGAGGCTCACGCCGAAGGCTTGCAGATCCTTGTCGAGGGCAGCGTCGAGCTCGCGATTCGCTCGCAGGTAGGCCCGCCACGACACCTGCTCCGAAGGTGTGAGCCATCGCACCTGGTCACCGTCGGACATGGCCTCATCGTGTCACGCCCCAGTGATCTCGGCACGTGCGGCCCCGATCCTTCGACACCACACGGACGCCGACCGGATGGCGAGACGAATGGGAACAAACATCATCCCGATATAGTTGATGCTTCAACTAATATGCGCCACCCTTCGAAGGAGCACCACATGAGCACCGCCACCCTGACCGGCCTCAGCACCGGCACCTGGACCATCGACCCCACCCACACCGAGGTGGGCTTCGTGGCCCGCCACCTCATGGTGAGCAAGGTTCGGGGGTCCTTCACCGACGTCTCGGGCACCGTCGAGGTCGCCGAGGACATCACCGCGTCCACCGCCACCGTCACCATCAAGACCGCCTCCGTCGCGACAGGCACTGCGGACCGGGACGCCCACCTGCGCGGTGAGGACTTCTTCGCCTCCGACGTGCACCCCGACATGACCTTCGTCTCCACCTCCTTCGACGGCTCGACGCTCACTGGCGATCTCACCATCAAGGGCATCACCAAGGCGGTCTCCCTCGACGTGGAGTTCACCGGCGTGGCCACCGACCCGTGGGGCAACGAGAAGGCGGCCTTCGAGGCCGAGGGCGAGATCAACCGCACCGACTGGGGCCTGACCTGGAACGCGACCCTCGAGAAGGGCGGCGTGCTGGTCTCGGAGAAGATCAAGCTCGCCATGGACGTGCAGCTGGCCAAGCAGGTCTGACGCAGCTCGCTTCACTCCCAGCACGACCGCTTACGCGGAGTCAGGAGCACATCGCGGGGTCCGGGCCAGCTGTGGTCATGACCCGACGGGGTGCTCCTGACTCCGCGAAGAGCTGTCAGAGGAGGGCTGCGGCCTCGAGCGCGTAGTAGGTGAGGATGACCTGCGCGCCAGCACGGCGGATGCCGGTCAGGCTCTCCATCATCACCCGATCACGATCGATCCACCCCTGTGCCGCGGCGGCCTCGATCTGGGAGTACTCCCCCGAGATCTGGTAGGCCGCGACCGGCACCGGTGAGACGGCGGCCGCGGCGGCGATGACGTCGAGGTGCGGACCCGCCGGCTTGACCATGACGATGTCGGCGCCCTCCTCGATGTCGAGCTCGAGCTCGCGCAACGCCTCCCGCCCGTTGGCGGGGTCCTGCTGGTAGGCCGCCCGGTCCCCGACCAGGGAGGACTGCACCGCCTCGCGGAACGGGCCGTACAACCCCGAGGTGTACTTCGCGGCATACGCCAGGAGCACCGTGTCGGTGTGGCCGGCGACGTCGAGGGCGGCGCGCACGTGCGCGACCTGACCGTCCATCATGCCGGAGAGACCGAGCACGGGTGCGCCAGTCGCAGCCTGCGCTAGCGCCATCGACGCATAGCGGTCGAGCGTGGCGTCGTTGTCGACCGAACCGTCGGCGGCCAGCACGCCGCAGTGACCGTGGTCGGTGAACTCGTCCAGGCACAGGTCGGCCATCACGACGAGCTCGTCACCGACCTCCTCGACGAGGGCTCGCAGGGCGAGGTTGAGGATGCCGTCGGGGTGGTCGGCGCCCGACCCGCGCGCATCCTTGGCCAGCGGGACACCGAAGGCCATGATCCCGCCCACACCGGCAGCGACGCACCTGTGCGCCTCCTGGAGCAGGCTGTCCATCGTGTGCTGGAGCACGCCGGGCATCGCGGAGATGGGCACCGGCTCGGTGATGCCCTCCCGCACGAACACCGGCAGCACCAGGTCTGCGGCGTGCAGCCGGGTCTCGGCCACCAGCCGCCGCAGCGCAGGGGTGCGCCGCAGCCGCCGGGGCCGGTGCGTCGGAAAGCCCATCAGGTCGCCCGGCGACGCCCGCTCGGGCGACGCTGGCTCGGGCGCAGCACGGCCTCGCCGGCCTCGGCGGCCGCGAGTGCGAGGGAGGAACCGTGGTCGGCGAGGGCGTCGACGAGTGCGTCCGCCGAGGGCTCGGGAGCCAGCACGTCAACCCGCAGCCCGTGCTCCTCGGCCGTCTTCGCCGTGGCCGGACCGATGCACGCAACGACCGTGCCCGGGTGCGGCTTGCCCGCGATGCCGACGAGGTTGCGCACCGTCGAGCTCGACGTGAACAGCACGGCGTCGAACGACCCGTTCTTGATCGCGTCGCGAACCCCCTGTGCGGGAGGAGCCGCACGCACCGTGCGGTAGGCCGTGACGTCGTCGACCTCCCAGCCGGTGGCCAGCAGCCCGGCCACGAGGGTCTCGGTGGCGATGTCGGCGCGCGGCAGGAAGACGCGGTCGATGGGGTCGAGGTCGGGGTCGTAGGGCGGCCAGTCCTCCAGGAGGCCCCGCGCGGACTGCTCCCCGCTGGGCACCAGGTCGGGCGTGATGCCCCACTCGCGCAGGGCCTGGGCGGTGACCCCACCCACGGCGGCGACCTTCAGGCCGGCGAAGGACCTGGCGTCCAGACCGAACTCGTCGAACTTCTCGCGGATCGCGCGCACCGCGTTGACGGAGGTGAACCCGACCCACTCGTAACGGCCGGTGACCATGCCCTTGACCGCGCGCTCGAGCTGCTGCGGTGTGCGCGGCGGCTCCACGGAGATCGTCGGCACCACCGAGGCGCGCGCGCCGTGGTGCTCGAGGCGGGCGATGGTCGACGCCGACTGCTCCTTGGTGCGCGGCACCAGCACGCTCCAGCCGAAGAGCGGCTTGGTCTCGAACCACGACAACGTCTCGCGCAGTGCGACCGTCGCTCCGACCACGGCGAGCACCGGGAAGGCGGCGTCGACCATCATCGCGGCGGCCTCCGCCAACGTGGTCACCACGGTGCGCTGGTCGGTGCTGGTGCCACGCTCGGTGATCGCGACCGGCGTGGACCCGTCGCGCCCCGCAGCGTGCAGGGCCTCCAGCGTGGTCGCTGCCCGGTCGGGCGGACCGAGGACGACCACGGTGACCCCGCTGTCGAGCGCGGCGCCGAGCTGGGCCTTGCGGTCTCCGGCGGCCACGACGAGCAGACCGGTGGAGGCGCTGGACGTCAGTGGCACACCGGCATACGACGGCACGGCCGTGACCGAGCTGACGCCCGGCACGATCTCGATGACGACCCCTGCCTTGTGGCAGGCGAGCGCCTCCTCGGCCATGCCGTTGAAGATCGCCGGGTCTCCGTCCATGAGTCGGACCACGAGACCTCCCGGGTGGGCCTTGGCCGCTCGCACGACGAGCTTGGCGCGGGACGCCTGGGTGAGGGCCTGGCCGTGGTCTCCGTGCCCGGCCTCGACGACGTCTACCCCGGGGTGGCACCAGCGTTCGATGACGGCGTCGCGCGGGACCTGGTCGGTGACGACCGCGTCGGCCGCCGCGAGCAGCTCGCCCGCGCGGACGGTGAGCAGGCCCGGATCTCCTGGCCCTGCTCCGACGAAGACGACGCGCGCGGGAACGCGCGTGGTGGGTGGGGTGGACGAGCGCGTGGGGCTCACAGTGCACGCTCCGTGGTGAGGGGGTCGGTGGTCGTGGTCATCAGCTGCGCGGCTCCGTCGTCGAGGAGGATTCTCGCGAGACGTCTGCCGAGCAGGTCGGGGTCGTCGGGGTCACCGACGATGGAGCGCCGTAGGTCGGCGCTGCCGTCAGGGGTCGTCACGACGGCACGCAGCGAGAGCTCGGGGCCCTCCATGCCCTCGACGACCTCGGCCAGTGCGCCGACCGGGGCCGAGCACCCCGCCTCGAGCTCGGAGAGCAGCGCGCGCTCGGCGGTGACGCAGGTGCGGGTGTCGGGGTCGTCGATGCTCGCCACGATGGCGGTCGTCACGGCATCATCGGCGCGCACCTCGACGGCGAGCGCTCCCTGGCCGGGGGCCGGCAGCATCTGGATCGGGTCGAGCACCTCGGTGACCTCGCCCAACCGGCCCAGCCGGCGCAGCCCCGCCGCAGCGAGCACGACGGCATCCAGCTGTCCGCCGCTGACGGTGCGCAGGCGGGTGTCGACGTTGCCGCGGAGCTCGGCGAGCTCCAGGCCGAGCCCGAGAGCGGCGAGCTGGGCGCGCCGACGCGGGGACCCGGTGCCGACCGTGCTCCCCGCGGGGAGCTCGCCGAGGGTCAGCCCGTCGCGCGCCACCAGCGCGTCCCGCGGGTCCTCGCGGGTCGGGATGGCAGCGATCGTGATGCCTGCTTCGGGCGTGGTGGGGAGGTCCTTGAGCGAGTGCACGGCCAGGTCGACGCGGCCGTCGACGAGCGCCGCCCGCAGGGCCGACACGAACACCCCGGTGCCGCCCAGCTGTGCGATGGGGGTGGTGCGGTCCTGGTCACCGGCGGTGCTCACCTCGACCAGCTCGACCTCGTGGCCCAGGGCGCGCAACCGGTCTGCGACCCAGCCCGACTGGGTCGTGGCGAGGGTCGACCGGCGAGTGCCGAGTCGCAGCGTGCTCATGAGGCCTCCCCGGGCAGCTCAGGAGGCGCGGAGACCAGCGAGACGTCGCGGGGGTCGAGGTCGAAGAGCTCGCTCAGGGCTCGGGCGTAGCTGCCACCCTGACCGTCCCTCGCAAGCTCCTTGACCCGGACGGTGGGGGTGTGGAGCAGCTTGTCGACGACCCGCTCCATCGACCGGCGCACCTCGTGCCGCTGGGCCGCGGTCAGGTCACCGAGCCGCCGCTCCAGCCGTTCGGCCTCGTCCTCGACGAGCTGGCCGGCTCGGGCACGCAGCGCGGTGACGGTCGGCGCGACGGCCTCGGCCGAGCGAGCCATCAGGTATGCCGCGACCTCGGCCGTCACCACCGCGCTGGCCTGCGCGACCTGGGGCGCGGACTCTGCTGCGGCGAGGTCTGCCCCCAGCTCGGCCAGACCGACCCGGGTGACACCCTCGAGGTCGGCCACGGCCAGCTCTACGTCGTGGGGCAGCGCCAGGTCGACGTAGACCTGCGGGCGCCCCGCGCGAGCCGCCATCGCCGCGCGCACCATCTCGGTCCCGACGACGCGGCCGGGCACCCCCGTCGAGGAGATGACGACATCGGCGCCGATCAGTGCGTCCGGGAGGTCGACGAGGTGCCTGGTCGACCCGTGGACCCGCTCGGCGACGGACCTCGCGCGGTCGTGGTTGCGGTTGGCGACCACCACGGTGCGCGCCCCGAGCCGAGCGACGGTGGTGGCGGCGAGGGCGCCCATGCCTCCGGCGCCCACGACGAGGACGGACAGCCCACCCAGCCCCCCGAGAGCGGCCTCGGCGCGGGTGATGCCAGCCTGCACGAGCGACCCGCTCACCAGGTCGATGCCTGTCTCGGCGTGCACCCGCTTCCCGACCCGCAAGGACTGCTGGGCCAGGGTGTTCAGCGCCGGACCGACATGACCGTGGTGCTGCGCGCTGGTCAGCGCGCGGCGCACCTGCCCGAGGATCTGAGCCTCCCCGACGGCCATCGAGTCCAGACCGGCAGCGACGGAGAACGCGTGCGCGATGCCACGCTCCTCGTAGTGGACGAACAGGTGGGGCTGCAGGTCCGTGCGCTCCAACCCACAGGCCTGCGACAGCGCGACCGTGATGTCGATGACGGCCCCGTGGAAGGTGAGGCTCTCGGCATACACCTCCGTGCGGTTGCAGGTCGAGACCACCATCACCTCGCTGACGTGCTCGGAGCGCAGGATCTCCTCCTCCAGGGCGGTGCGAGCCTCGGCGGGCAGCGCGACCGACTCCAGCAGGGGGAGCGGGGCCCCGTGGTGGGACAGGCCCAGGACGACGAGGCTCACGGGGCCACCGCCTCGGTGAGGTCCAGGCGCTGACCGTGGAAGGCGAGGATCTGGAGCTCGGTGGAGAGGTCGACCTTGCGCACCACGACGCCCTCGGGCACGGCGAGCACCGCGGGCGCGAAGTTGAGCACCGACCGCACGCCGGCCTCGACGAGGGCGTCGCACGCGTTCTGGGCACCGTGCTCGGGGGTGGCGATCACGCCGATCGCGAGACCGTGGCGCTCCACGAGGTCGGGCAGGTCGGCCATCGCTCGCACGGGTTGTCCCGCGACGACCTCACCCACGAGGGAGGGGTCGCCGTCGAGCAGGGCGATGACCCGAAAGCCCCGCTCTGCGAAGCCGCGGTATGCCGCGAGCGCCCGGCCCAGGTTGCCCATGCCGACGATGGCCACCGGCCAGTCCTGGGTCAACCCGAGGGAGGAGCTGATCTCGGTGGCCAGTCGCTGCACGTCGTAGCCGACTCC
This sequence comes from Ornithinibacter sp., assembly GCA_039922835.1. Classification (GTDB taxonomy): domain Bacteria; phylum Actinomycetota; class Actinomycetes; order Actinomycetales; family Dermatophilaceae; genus Fodinibacter. The sequence continues at coordinate 13,657 of JBDTDY010000085.1, read as the reverse complement.
GCGCACCCCGTAGGAGCCGAGGTGGGAGAGATCCTTGCGCAACATCGTGGGGCTGACCCCGGCGGCGGCTGCCAGCTGGTCGGAGCTGACCGAGTCCACGGCGCCACGAGTCAACGTGGTCAGCGCCCTGAGGTATCCGGGGAGCCGGGCCACCGTCGCGTCCGGGATGCCCCGACGTGAGGCTGCTGCGGTGGACACGAGCGCTCACCGACTCCTTTCGCGGGCCCGGTCGGCCACGTCAGGTGGAGCCTTGGTGCGCCATCGACGGGCCTGCGAGTAAAACGTCAGACTACGTCCTTGTGAACCACTGCACAAAGTCGTGACCAACCCCGTGAGCGACCTCACGTCGGCGTGTGCTATCAGGCCCCCAGTGCCGCCCGGAGCCGGGCCGCGTCGACCCGCCAGTAGTCATGCCGCGCTCCATCGACCAGCGTCACCGGGATCTGCTCGGCATAGCGCTCCCGCAGCACGGCGTCGTCGTCGATCGACACCTCGGTCCACCCGACGCCCACCTCCTCGGCCACCGCGCAGACGGTCACCCGGGCGACGTCGCACAGGTGACACCCGGGGCGGGTGACCAGCGTGATCCGAGCGGGGCCGGCATCCATCAGGCGTGGCCGGCATCCATCAGAAGAAGACCGACCGACGCTGCATGAGCAGGGTGTAGAGCGTCTGCTGGATCGTCTCGCGCACCCGGTCGGTGAGGTCGAAGACGAGCATCGGGTCCTCCGCCGCCCCGGCGCCGTAGCCGTCGGTGGGGATCGGGGCGCCGAACTCGATGATCCACTTGCTCGGCAGGGGGATCATGCCGAGCGGTCCGAGCAGCGGGAAGGTGGGCGTGATCGGTGCGTAGGGCAGACCGAACAGTCGTGCGACGGCGCCCATGTTGCCGATGAGGGGGGCGATCTCCTCGGCACCGACGACCGAGCACGGCACGATCGGCACCTCGGCGCTCAGCGCTGCCGCAACGAAGCCGCCGCGCCCGAAGCGTTGGAGCTTGTAGCGCTCGCTGAAGGGCTTACCGACGCCCTTGAAGCCCTCGGGGAACACCCCGACCAGCTCACCCTGCGCGAAGAGTCGCTCGGCGTCGGAGTTCGTGGCCAGCGTGGAGCCGGAGCGACGCGCCATCGTGCCCAGGAATGGCGTCTGGAACACCAGGTCCGCGCCCAGGGCCCGCATCACGCGGTGGCCGGGGTGCTCGTCGTGGATCGCGAGCTGCACCATGAGCGAGTCGAGGGCGATGGTTCCGGAGTGGTTGGACACGACGAGGGCCCCACCGGTCTGCGGGATGTTCTCGATGCCGCGCACCTCGACCCGGAACCAGTGCCGGTAGATGGGTCGCAGCATCGGGTAGAAGACGTTCGCGGTGAAGTCGGCGTCGTAACCGAAGTCGTCGACGGTGTAGTCGCCCTCGACGCGGCGGCGCACGTAGGCGAGCACCTGCGCGATGCGACGCTCCACGTCGGCCGGCGAGATCCCTGCCGACTCCGCGGCGAGGCGGAGCATGGACACCAGCGCGTCGAGGACGTCGCCGGAGTCCGGGAGCGGGAAGCCTGACCTGGTGGGCGCCGTGCTGACCGTGGGGTCGATCGGCGGCTCTGCCAGGCGCAGGTGTGGCCGGGGTGTCTGGGCGTCGCGACGCGCCTTCTCCTTGGCGGGCACCCGGGACTGCGCCTGCCGCGAAGTGGCGCCACCCTGGGTCGGCCGGGCACGGCGGGTGCCCGACTGGCGAGCGACCTTGCGCGAGGGAGCCGAGGTCACCTTCGGCGACGGTCGGTGCGGGCTACGCACTGCCGCGGGGGTCTTCGCCTCGCGGGTCACGACGTCCGGACTGGTGGTGACGTCGACAGCCCCGGGCGAGGCCGCCTCGGTCGGTGGCTTCTTGCGGGCCTCGCGGGCGGCGGGGGCTGCTGCTGCCGGCGCCTTCACTCGCGCCGGGGCCACCGGTGTGGCCGCCGTCGGTGCCTTCGCCGAGGCCGACCGCTGTGTCGCCTTGGTCGCGGTCGTCTTCTTCGTCGCAGCCGTCTTCGTCTTCGCGGTGGTCTTCTTCGCGGTGGTCGCCGTCGCCTTCCTCGCCGTCGCCTTTCGCACGGCAGTGGCGGCGGCGCGCGTCGGCTGACGTGTCGTCGGCGCCCCCTCCCCCGCGGCGCTCGAGGCGGCGAGGATGACCGGCTCAGCACCGACCAGTGGGGTCGAGCGGCGCTTGGCGCGCTCCCCCGATGCCCGTGCGGCACCGGCAGCGAGGGCGCCCTTCCTGGTGGCCATCAGTGACCCCCTCCCGTGCCGAGGGCGCGCAGCAGCGCCTGGCTGGCCGACCCTGCGACGCCGCTCACGGCATCCCCGAATGCCGTTGCCGCTGGCATCGCGGGGCCGACGCTGCGAGCAAAGTCCTCGAACGCCTCGCGGGTCGTGAACCTCGGCTCGAAGCCGAGCACGGTGGACATCCTGGTCGTGTCGAGCCCCCGGCCGTAGGCGAGGAAGGACATCTGGTCGGGAGAGAAGTCCGCGAGCCCGGCCCGGCGCGCGAGGCCGCCGACGAAACCGGCCGCCGACAACGGCATGGGCACGACGGGACGGCCCACGATCGCCGCGGCCTGCAGCACCGTGACCACGCCGCGTCCGGCGAGGTTGACCACGCCGGTGGCGTGCCCCGTCGAGGCGATGTGCAGCGCCTCGATCGCGTCGTCCTCGTGCATGAACTGCAGCCGTGCGTCGAAGCCCAGGGGCGCAGGGATCACCGGCAGGTTGAAGTAGTCCGTGATGGACGTACGGATGCGGGGGCCCACGATGTTGGCGAAGCGCAGGGTGAGGATCTCGGTCTCGGGCCGACGCCGCGCGAACCCCCGCACGTAGCCCTCGACCTCGATCGAGTCCTTGCCGAACCCCCCGGACGGGGTGCGCTTGGCCCCCATGTCCTCGGTGAACATGGCCGGGTCCCGCGGGGTCGAGCCGTAGACGGCCGCCGAGGACTTCACCACCAGGCGCGAGACGGTGCTCGACTTCTGGCAGGCCGCCAGGAGCTGCATCGTGCCGATGACGTTGATCTCCTTCTGCGGGGTGCGGCCCCCGGCGAAGGTCGGCGTCGCGATGACGTTCATGTGCACGACCGTGTCGACCTTCGCGGTCTCGATGATCCGCGAGATCATCGGGTTGCGGATGTCGGCGCGCACGAACTCGACGTCACCGACGTCGTGCGGAGGGGGGATCACGTCCACCCCGACCACGTGCGAGACGCTCGGGTCCTCGCTGAGTCGGCGCGCGAGGAGGCCGCCGAGATAGCGGGACACCCCCGTCACGAGCACCACCTTGCCCACGCGCTGCTCCTTCATGCTTGCCGAGGACCCCAACCTACCGAGTGCCGGTCCGGACGCACGACACCAGGGCGCACGACAAAGGCCCCCGGGGTGCGGGGACCTCTGAAGTGCTGGAGTGACTCGAGGTCACTTCTTGTTGCGGCGCTGGTGGCGCGTCTTGCGAAGGAGTTTGCGGTGCTTCTTCTTCGCCATCCGCTTGCGCCGCTTCTTGATGACTGAACCCATGCGATGTCCTCAATGCTGGCGGGAGGTATGCGACGGCCCACCCTACCGGCAGGCTGTCCCGGCCCCAAACGCGGACCGGCTGACACGGGCGGGCGGCTCGCTCGCGCAGGCCGCCCGTCGTCGTGGAATCGCCTCAGGCAGTGTCGATGAACGAGTTGCGCAGGTAGGTGTCGACCTGGTCCTGCGGGACCCGGAAGGATCGACCCACGCGGATCGCCGGCAGCTCCCCGGCGTGGACCATGCGGTAGACCGTCATCTTCGACACGCGCATGATCGCGGCGACCTCGGCGACGGTCAGGAACCGCACCTCGCCGAGCTGGCGCTCAGTGGACATCTGGACCTCGATCCTCTGCCGCCCCCAGCGCCGGGACCCCCGGCATTCTCCCTGCGGCGTGCAAGCGCAACCATAGGGGCAGTTGTGACCACTGGGGAAGTCGATGGAGCAACTTTCGTCGCGATGTCCAGCCGACACGCCGTGCCGCGCCCCTCGACTCATTGCGCCCCAGCCACGCTCGAGGGCTCATTGTGAGGATCTGGGGGTGGCTGGCGCGCAAGAAGTCGAGGTCCTGGGCGTCGAAGGCGGGGCGCTGGGGTGGGACCTCCGGGCCGGATGCCGTGTTCGGCACCGTCAGTCGAACCAGGGGTCCAGTCCGTGGTGGCTGAACGTCGCCTGACGGGTCGCCATGATCGCCTGGTCGACCGGCCCGTCGGGGTTGTGACCGGCGTTCCACGGCTGCACCCAGATCGGCAGCTCCCCCACCGGCCGGTCCCCCATCCTGGCCGGTCCGCGACGGCCGAAGGTGCGCTCGACGTGGTCGCGCCACTGCTCCGGCACAGGGGTGTCCAGCGGGACCGGAGCGTGGGCGGCGATGGCGGTGAGGTGGGTCCAGGACCGCGGCACCACCTCGATGAGCTCGTAACCGCCCCCACCGAGGGCCACCCAGCGACCACCGGCGGCCTCGTGCGCGAGGTCGTGGATCAGCTCGTGGGCCATCCGCTGCGCGTCCACGGTGATCGCGAAGTGCGCGAGCGGGTCCTCGAAGTGGGTGTCACAGCCGTGCTGGCTGACCAGGACGTCGGGCGCGAAGGCACGCACCAGCGGCGACGCGACCGACTGGATCGCCCGCAGCCAGCCCGAGTCCGAGGTGCCGGGTGGGAGCGCGACGTTGGCGGCGCTCCCCCTCGCGCTCGGCCCCCCGATGTCTCCCGGCCAGCCTGTGCCGGGGAAGAGGTGCCGGCCGTTCTCGTGCACCGAGATGGTCAGCACCCGGGGGTCGTTCCAGAACGTGCGCTCGACCCCGTCGCCGTGGTGCACGTCGATGTCGAGGTAGGCGACCCGCTCCGCGCCGTGGTCGAGCAGCCAGCGGATGCCCACCGAGATGTCGTTGTAGATGCAGAAGCCGCTCGCGTGGCTGGGCATGGCGTGGTGCAACCCACCGCAGTAGTTGACGCCGTGCTCGGACTCCCCCGTGAGCACCCGGCGGCACACGTCGACCGTGCCCTGCACGATGCGCGCCGAGGCCTCGTGCATGCCGAGGAAGGCGGGATCGTCGTCGGTGCCGAGGCCGCGCCGACGATCCGCCGATGCGGGGTCCAGCGAGGCACGGCGCACGGCGGCGATGTAGTCACGCTCGTGCACGGTCGCCAGGAGGTCGTCGTCGGCCACCTCCGGACTCACCAGGTCGACCGCGTCCAGCACTCCGAGGGAGCGGGCCAGGCGCGTCGTGAGGTCGAGGCGCACCGGTCCCATCGGGTGGTCCGGGCCGAAGTCATACGCGGTGAACGCGTCGTCCCAGATGACGCTCGTCCGCACTCCCATGCTCAGCACCGTACTCCGCGCCGGCTCGTGGCAGGCTGGCCCTCTCACGACCCGAGCACCGAGAGGGGCCCCAGATGGGCAAGAACCTGTACGACGACGAGGTCCTCGTCATCGGCCTGGGCCGGTTCGGTGCAGCAGCCGCCCTCGAGTTGCGCCGGCTCGGCCACAAGGTGACGGCCATCGAGAAGAACGGATTCCTGGCCGAGAAGTTCCTCGGCAGGATCAGTCACGTCGTGCACGGCGACGCCAGCGACGTGGGCGTCATCCGCGACGCCAAGGCCGGGCGCTTCCGGATCTCGGTGGTGGCGATCGGGTCCTCGGTGGAGGCCTCGGTCCTCGCTGCCGCCAACCTCGTCGACGCAGGTGTTGTCGACATCTGGGCCAAGGCGATGTCCATCGAGCACGCCCGGATCCTCGAACGGATCGGCGTGCACCACGTCGTGCGCCCCGAGGCAGACACAGGTCGCCGGGTGGCCCACCTCGTCGGCGGTCGGATGCAGGACTACATCGAGTTCGACGACGGCTTCGCCATCGTGAAGATGCGCCCGCCGAGCGAGACCGTCGGGTTCACCCTCGAGCAGAGCGCGGTGCGCAGCAAGTACGGCGTCACGGTGGTGGGCGTGAAACCACCCGGCGAGGACTTCACGTATGCCGTGCCGTCGACGAGGGTCTCGGCGCACGACCTGCTCATCGTGAGCGGCCCGACGGCCCTCATCGAGCGCCTCGCCGCCCGCCCCTGACCCCTCAGAAGTTGGGGATGCCGCCCCGGTCGCCGGCGAGCGGGAGGGTCATCGCGATCTCCTCCGCGCCGTCGTCCTGGGAAACGACCCGCATCGGGCGCCGCTGCGCCGTGGGTCGGAAGCCGAACCCGCTCGCGAAGGCCACCGCCCGACCGTTGTCGGTGCCGACCCAGTAGAGCAGCTGGCGCTTGCCCGCCTCGGCCGCAGCCACGGCCCCAGCGCGAACCAGGGCGGTCGCCACGCCGGTGCCGCGGGCCTGCGGGGTGACCCACAGCCCGAACAGCTGGGACCTCTCGGGCTGGTCCTCCCCCGCCGGCCCGACACTGGCGATGCCGTGGGGCTCGCCGTCCAGCTCCGCCAGGAGGCGCACCGAGCGCTGCATCCGTTCCCGCCAGAAGTCCTCGCCCTCCTCCGATTCGGCCTCGTAGGACGCGACGAAGGCATCGGGGGACTCCCGGAGAGCCTGGAGGCGCACGGCGCGGAACTGCTCCCACTCCTCGACCTCCAGCGGACGCACGGTGATCTCACTCATGCGGGCCACTCTCCCACGCCCCCCACCGGCCCTGGCAACCCGGGAGGTGAACTCCAGGAGTCAGGGCCCGAGGTCGAGCGCGAGGGTCTCAACGGTGATCGTGGGGTTCCAGGGCGCCGCGCTGACCTCCCCCGTGGGCGCGAACCCGAACCGTCGGTAGAAGGCCTCGGCCCGGCGGTTCTCGTGCGCGACGTCGAGCAGGACCCTGCGCCAGCCGAGCTCCCTGGCGTGCTCCAGGGCCGCGACGACGAGTGCGTCTGCGACTCCCGCGCCCCGAGCGGCGGACGCCACCCACATGCCGATGAGCAGCCCTTCGCCCGGCGCCTGGTCCGGTTCACGTGACAGCGTGATGGTTCCCAGGGGCCGCCCACCCTCGAGGGCGACCCAGGTCGGGAAGTCCGGACCCAGCCGGCCACGCCACTGCTCCTTCGTGCGGTCGGAGGCCTCGGCATACGTCGCCCGGAACGCCCGGGGGCTGTCGATCAGCGACGCGATCCGCACGTCGCGGTAGACCCGCCAGTCCTGTGGGCCGACCCGCAGCACGGACGGGCTGGCTGCGTCGACCGGCAGGCCGTCCGGCTCAGCCACCGGCCAGCTCGGCGGAGCGCTTCGCAGCCGCCTCCATCGCGGTGATGAACGCGGCGCGCACCTTGTGGTCGTCCAGCTCGCGCAGGGCGGCTGCGGTGGTGCCACCGGGAGAGGTGACCTGCTCGCGCAGCACGGTGGGGTGCTGGCCCGTCTCCTTGATCATCGTCGCCGCGCCGTAGAGGGTCTGGACGACCAGCTCGGTGGCGGTGGAACGCGGCATCCCGAGCACCACACCCGCCTCGATCATCGCCTCCACGACGTAGAAGATGTATGCCGGGCCGCTGCCGGAGATCGCCGTCACGGCATCCTGGAGCTTCTCCGGCACCTCGAGCACCTTGCCGGTCGCGGCGAGGAGCGACTCGGCCTCGCGAAGGTGCCCGGGGTCGCAGTGCGCGCCCGCGCTGATGGCCGCCATGCCCTGGTCGACGAGCGCGGGGGTGTTGGGCATGACCCGCACGACCGCCCGCCCCTCCGGCAGGCCGCGCTCGAGGAACGCGGTGGTGATGCCGGCGGCAAGGCTCACGACGAGGTTGCCCTCGAGCACGTGGTCGTGGATCTCCTCCAGCAGCGCGGCCATGTCCTGCGGTTTCACCACGAGGACGAGGGTGTCGGCGATCGTGGCGGCCTCGACGTTGCTCAGCGCCCGCACTCCGTACTTGGCGGTGAGGTCGGCGGCCCGGTCCTGGCGGCGCTCGGTGATGACGAGGTCGTCCGCGGACCGACCAGAGCGCAGCAGCCCGGAGAGCAGGGTCTCGCCCATCACACCGGCGCCGAAGATCGCAACAGTTCCCATGCGAAGTGAGTATGCCGGGTCCACGAACCTCTGCTAGCAGAGCTTCGGGCTCGAACCACACGCAGGAACCTGTGGCTGGAGCACCAAGCTCTGCTAGCAGAGGTTGGGCGTCAGCCGCGGGTGGCGAGGGAGCGCAGGAAGAACTGGAGGTTCGCGGGGCGCTCGGCCATCCGGCGCACGAGGTAGCCGTACCAGTCCTCGCCGAAGGGGATGTAGACCCGCATCTGGTGACCGCGGTCGGCGATCCGGGTCTGCTCGGCGGGTCGCACCCCGAGGAGCATCTGGAACTCGTAGCTGTCGGGTGCCCGGTCGTGGTGCACCGCCAGCGCCTGGGCGATGTCGATGAGCCTCGGGTCGTGGGTGGCGACCATCGGGTAGCCGGTGCCGCCCATGAGCACCTTCAGGCACCGCACGTAGGACAGGTCGACGTCCCCCCCGTCCTGGTAGGCCACCGACTCCGGCTGCTTGTAGGCGCCCTTGCAGAGCCGAACCCGGGCGCCCGCGGCGGCGAGGTCGCGGCAGTCCGCCTCGGTGCGGTGCAGGTAGGACTGCACGACCGCCCCGATCCACGGGAAGTCCTTCATCAGCTCGCGGTGCGCCTCGAGGGTGCGGTCGGTCGTGGTGTGGTCCTCCATGTCGAGGGTCACCGTGGTGCCGACGCGCTCGGCCGCCGCGCAGATCGCGCGGGCGTTGTCCATGGCGATGGCGTTGCCGTCGCCAGGCAGCGCCTGGCCGATCGCGCTGAGCTTGACACTCACCTCGGCCGCTCCGTATGCCGCGAGGTCGGCTTCCGCGAGCGCGTCCAGGAGGTGGATGTAGGTGTCCCGGGTGGCCTCGGCCTGCGCCCGGTCCGTCGTGTCCTCGCCGAGGTAGTCGATCGTGGCGAGCCTGTTGGTGGCCCTCAGCTCGGCCACTGTGGCGACGGCATCCGGCACCGTGTCGCCGGGCACGTAGCGGGTCACCACCGATCGGCTCACCGGGGCCGTCGTCACGGTCTTTCGCACGAGGTCGGAGTCGGATATCTGGAGCAAGGCTCCGCGCAGGAGGTCACTGGGGTCCACGGGCTCAGGCTAGTCACCCGGGCCCCTGATCGCCGGACCGCAGTGCGCACGAGTGTGTCCGGGAGGGGTCCGTCTAGGGTGTGCGCCGCCGCAGGGTGAGGCTGCCGAGCACGAGCGCGAGCACGATCCACAGCACGACCACCGACAGGCTCCCCGCCACGCCGGCGAGGGGGTCGGGGTTGGTGGTGACCTCCTTCATCGCGTCCACGGCATACGACAGCGGCAGCACGTCGGACACCAGTTCCAGAGCGCGTGGCATCTGGTCGCGGGGCACGAGGAGCCCACACACGAGGAACTGGGGAAAGATGAACGCGGGCATGAACTGCACCGCTTGGAACTCGGTGCGGGCGAACCCGCTGGCCAGCAGGCCCAGTGCCGTGCCGAGGACGGCATCCAGCACCGCGATCAGGACCAGCACCCACAGCGGCCCGGCGACATCCAGTCCGCAGACCCACACGGCGAAGCTCGTCGCGACGAGCGCCTGGAGGACCGCCATGGCCCCGAAGGCGATGGCGTAACCGAGCATCAGGTCGCCCTTGCCCAAGGGTGTGGTGAGGAGCCGTTCCAGGGTGCCCGAGGTGCGTTCGCGCAGGGTCGCGACGCTGGTGACGACGAACATCACGACGAAGGGGAAGACCCCGAGCAGGGCAGCGCCGATGTGGTCGAAGACAGGAACCGGGGAGTCTGCGTAGACCCAGGCGAGCAGGCCGACGAGCACGCAGGGCACCACGAGCATGAGCGCGACGGTGCGGTGGTCCCCGCGCAGTTGCCGCATGATGCGCGCTGCCGTGGCGAGGGTGACCCGAGGGTTCATGACCGTTCACCATCCGTCGCGGCCGCGCCGTCGACCAGCGCAAGGAAGGCGTGCTCGGCATCCGCTGCCCCCGTGCGCTCGAGCAGCTCGGGCAGGGTCGAGTCGCTGAGGATCTCGCCCTCGCGCAGCAGCAGGAGCCGGTCGCAGCGGACCGCCTCGTCCATGACGTGGCTCGACACCAGCACCGTGCGTCCATCGGCCGCGAGCCGCCGGAACAGCTCCCACAGGTCTCGCCGGAGCACCGGGTCGAGCCCGACGGTCGGCTCGTCCAGGACGAGCACCTGCGGGTCACCCACGAGGGCGCAGGCCAGGCTCACCCGCGAGTGCTGGCCGCCGGAGAGGTTCTCCACCCTCGCGTGGGCACTGCCCTCGAGGTCGACGTCGGCGATCGCCTTCGTGGCGGCGTCCTCGCCGGCGCCGAGCACCGCGGCGAAGTAGCGCACGTTGTCGGTCACGCTCAGGTCGGCGTAGACGCTGGGAGCCTGGGTCAGGTAGGCGACGGTGCGCCGCAGCGCTGGCGAGCCCGCTGGCTCGCCGAGGACGGTCACGGTGCCGCTCGCGATCACCTGCACGCCGACGATCGCGCGCATCAGCGTGGACTTTCCCCCGCCGCTCGGCCCGAGAAGCCCGACCACCTGGCCCCGCGGGACCCGCACGCAGAGGTCGGGGAGCACTTCGGTGCCACCACGCACCACCCTGAGGTGCTCGACGACGATCGCGTCATGGGCAACCGCCTTATTCGCCACACTCGGAAATATCCCACACCTCGCTCCCTTTTGTCTGCTGGAAACGGGTCGGTGTCCGCGGGCGCTGCGGGCCACCACGACACCGCTGGGCACGACGGGCCGGGGCGTCGGGCCCGAGGTCAGGTGGCAGCGGCACCGAGGTGGAGGCGGGCGAAGGCGAGCGACTCCGCGAGGTCGACCTCACGCTGGTCCTCGCCCCCGCGCCGGGTGGCGACCTCGACGACCACGTGGCCGCTGAAACCCTCTGCCGCCAGGGTCTCCAGCACCTCTCCGCACGGCTGCCTTCCGCGACCTGGCACAAGGTGCTCATCACGCGGAGATCCCAGGCCGTCGGCGAGGTGGAGGTGGGTGAGACGCGGGCCGAGGCGCCGCACCATCTCCATCGCGTCAGACCCCGCGGTCGCCGTGTGCGAGAGGTCGAGGGTGACGTGGTCATAGGGCTGTGGCACCGGATCCCAGTGCGGCAGATAGGCCTCGAGCTCTCGCGACCGCGGGGCGCGCCACGGATACATGTTCTCCACGGCCAGCGTCATGCCCGAGTCGTGCTCACGCAGCGCCACCCCGTCGACGAACCCGGCGGCATACTCGCGCTGCCACCGGAACGGCGGGTGCAGCACGACGGTGTCCGCCCCCAGCTCGTGCGCGAGCTCGATCGATCGGTCGACCTTCTCCCACGGGTCGGTGCCCCAGACCCGTTGCGTCACCAGCAGGGTCGGGGCATGGATCGACACGACCGGTATGCCGTGCAGCTCGCTCAGTGCCCGCAGTGCGCCCGCCTCGCGAGTCATCGGGTCCGTCCAGACCATGACCTCCACCCCGTCGTAGCCCAGTCGCGCGGCACGGGCGAAGGCGCTCGGGGCATTCTCCGGGTAGACCGACGCAGACGAGAGCGCCACGAGGGTGCGCCGGCGACGGCTGTCGGTCGACGCCGCGTGCGCGGCGCGTGGTGAGGCACCCCCTGTCGCCATCGGGCTAGCTCATCCCGTCGACGCCGCGCAGAGTGGTGCCTTCGCGCCGGACCCTGCGCCTGGGCGCCTCGAGCGGCTGGAGGCCGGCGGGTGCGTCGAGCAGGGAGTGGTGGATCGTGCTGGATCGGACGTCGATCACCCTGAGGCGCATACGCACCACGGTAGTGGTAGTCGGGGGGCCGCCCGTAGGGTGGAGCCGTGCCCGAAACCCCCCTGGACATCCCACGTACCTGGGCCGAGTTCACCGATCCCTCCGACAACGGGCAGCGGTTCCGGGTGGACCTCACGTGGCTCACCTCGAGCTGGACCTGCATCTTCGGCTCCGGGTGCGAGGGCATCTATGCGGACCGGCCCGATGACGGCTGCTGCACCCTCGGAGCGCACTTCACCGACGACGACGACGTCGAGCGCGTCCGTGCGGTCGTCGGTGACCTCGGTGAGGACGAGTGGCAGATGCACCCGGGTCGTGGAAAACGCGGCGAGAAGGACCCCGCCCGGCTCTCTGCGTGGACCGAGCTCGAGGACGGTGCGCGCAAGACCAAGGTCGTCGACGGCGCGTGCATCTTCCTCAACCGACCGGGATTCCCCGCCGGCGCCGGCTGCGCCCTCCACCAGCACGCCGTGCTCACCGGCCGCCCACCGCACACGGTCAAGCCCGATGTCTGCTGGCAGCTCCCGACGAGGCGCAGCTATCGCACGGTCGAGCAGCCGGATGACACGTCCTACGTGGAGGTGACCATCGCGGAGTACGACCGCCGCGGCTGGGGCCCGGGAGGCCACGACCTGGACTGGTACTGCTCCGGCAACCCCAAGGCCCACGTCGGCGCCGAGCCCGTCTACCGGAGCAACCGCGCCGAGCTCGTCGAACTGATGGGCGAGGACGCGTATGCCGTGCTGGTGCTCCGCTGCGAGGCGCACCTGTCCACGGTGCGCCGGGCGCGATCGGCGGGAGCGCGCGAGCTGCTCCCCCTCCTCGTGCACCCCGCCACCCTCGAGGCCGGCACCGTCGGAGGCCGGCGGGTGCGCGTGCCGCGCAAGGCCGCCAGCCCAGTGGCTCCTCCCGCGACCAAGAGGCCTGCGCGTCCCAAGCGCACACCGTGAGCTACAGCCAGGTGAGCTACAGCCACTCGATCCACAGCCACGCAACCCGCACGGCGTGACCCCGAGCCAGTGATCCGCAGCCCCAACATCTGGGACTCCCCCGACGTCTACGAGGTGGAGAACCGCGCAAGCGACCGGGCAGGGATCATCGACTCGACCATGGCCGCCCTCCACCCGTTCGCGAGTTCCACCGTGGCCGACATCGGGTGCGGAAGCGGGTTCCACCTGCCCCGGTTCGCAGCGAAGGGCGCACAGGTCATCGGCATCGAGCCGCACCTCCCACTCGTGAAGCAGGCACAGGAGCGGATCAACGAAACCGGCTCTGACGTCATGGTGCTCGCCGGTGACGCCGAGCGCCTTCCCTTGGCTGACCAGAGCATCGACGTCGCGCATGCCCGCTGGGCCTACTTCTTCGGCGCCGGGTGCGAGCCCGGCCTCGCGGAACTGGCCCGGGTCATCCGGCCGGGTGGGATGGCCTTCATCATCGACAACGACGTGACCAGGTCGACGTTCGGCTCCTGGTTCAGGATGGCGCATCCCGCTTACGATCCGGCTGCCGTACAACGCTTCTGGAATCGCCAAGGGTTCACGACCGAGAAGTTGATGATCACCTGGTGCTTCGACAGCAGGGAGGACCTCGAGGCGGTGACGCGCATCGAGCTCCCACCCGCCACCGCGGGCGTCGTCCTGGAGGGGCATGAAGGACTGACGGTGGACTACGGCGTGGCACTGCGCTGGCGAAGCTACTGACCGCTCAGAAGGGTGGTGGGTCGGTCGAGGAGGACAGTGAGCGTCTTCGTCGGCTGTGGCAGGTGTGGGGTGGGGTGTCGCAGAGGCGGTAGGTAGTCTGGGGTGTTCGGGTGTCGACCTTGGGTCGGTGTCGGTCGCTGCGGCCGCCGAGGTGGTGTTCGAGGGCGAACTCCAGTGGGGTGTGGGGCCCGTCGGGGATGAGGGTG
>JBDTDY010000084.1:0-6928 GCA_039922835.1 Ornithinibacter sp. | reverse complement strand
ACCCAGGCAGACTACCGGTGCAGGCGAGGATCCGTTGCACGCTCAGGGATGCCGCGGCCAGCGGCAGCGAGACGAGTGGCCTACGAGGGTTCGCGCAGCTTCCCGCTCCTGGCCAGCTGTGGGTCAGTGCACGCCGCCAGGTCGAAGCAGCAGGGTCGCCGCTTTCCACTCTCCATCTTCGACAGGCTCACCTCGACCCTTCGCTCACGAGTCGCGGGGTTGGCCGTCGCCTTCACCCAGCGGACCCACTCCCACCGCGCCATCGGGGTGATGTCCTCCCAGATGGCCCGAATCTCTGACGGCGCTGCGCCCAGCGCCCCAGCGAGGTCTTCTGGCACATCGGGCTCGGGCCAGGCGTCCGCCACCTCGAGCGTGAGGTCGACGCTTTCTCCCGTGCCAGCGCCCGCGGCTTCTTGGAGCTCTCGGTCGATCCGTATCCAGTGGCCGCGGCGCCCATCCGGCTCCACCACTGTGGTGAAGGGGTGCCCCTCCAGTGTCCCGTGCACGGCGACCTGGCCACGAGAGGGCAACTGGCGGCTGGCGTCTTCGGGAAGCCGCACCAAGGTCGTGCCTTCGAGCGTGCGCAGCGTGGCCTGGAACGCGATGAGCACGGAATCAGGGCTTCCGGCGTGGGACATGGTGTCGAGACCTCTTTCGCTGCCTGGTCGGATCGACACGTGGATGCCTCCGCCGTCCGACTCTCGTGCACTCCTGAGCCTACGTCGGGTCAGCGCCGGTCCGGGCCGGGTCGGTCGCCGGTGGCCCATCAGGCACGGCGCCATCGCACAGCCCGAGGAACGCACCGAGTGCGAGGAGCTCATCGGGGCTGCGGGGAGAGAAGTCGGTGAGGACTCTCGAACGCACGATGAATGCCGAGTGTTGTCCGCGTGAGATCGCGACGTTGATCCTGTGCCGGTCCAGGAGGAAGCCCATCCCGCGAGAGACGTCGGAGTGCGAGGACGCGGCCATCGACAGGATCGCGACCGGCGCCTCCTGGCCCTGGAACTTGTCGACCGTGCCCACCATGACCTCGTTCAGACCCGCGTCGCGCAGGGTGAGCCGGAGTCGGTCGGCCTGCCTGTTGTACGGAGTGATGACCCTGAAGTCTTTCTGATCGAGCGGCCGTGGGCCCAGTGGTGATCCGTCTGCTCCTCGGGCTGAGCGGTCGTGCCACTCGCGCCCCATCAGGTCCAGGATCAGCTCACGAACGGCTGCCGCCTCCTCGGGGGAGTCGTTGGAGTTGTCGAGGTGGTCGACGAGCCGCACGTGCACGCCCGGCTCGATGCCCTCCAGGTGTCGCGCCGCGGCCGACTCCTCGGAGCGCAGGGCGCCGTCGTAGGCGAGGGCGGACACGGACGAGGTGAGCGCCGGGTGCATGCGCCACGTCGTCTCGAGGAAGTAGCCGAGCTCCGGCGCCAGCACGGACGCCCCGTCAGCGAGCCAGGCCAGGGCAGCGGTGTCGACCGGCTCGGCGTGGGTGCCGGTGGTGACCTGGGGGAGCTGTTGCGGGTCACCGAGCAGGAGCAGTCGCTGCGCCGCAACGGACACGGCGAGGGTCTTGGCGAGGGAGAACTGTCCCGCCTCGTCGATGACGAGCAGGTCGAGCTGCCCTCGCGTGACCCGGCGCTCGTTGGTGAGGTCCCACGCGGTGCCACCGATGACGAAACCGCGACCGGCGAGGGCGTGGTCGGCAGCGAAGCGCGCGAGATCGTCGGCCTTGGCGAGTGCGGTCCAGGTGGGGTCCGCGGTCGCCTTCGGTTCCTTGCCGACTTGGCTGGGGTCGACCCCGGCCCGGACCACCGCCGTGAGGACGTTCTCGACTGCCGCGTGGCCCTGGGCGCACACGCCCACCTTCCAGCCGAGTGCGACCAGCCGGGCGATGACGCGCGAGCCGACGTAGGTCTTGCCCGTGCCGGGCGGGCCCTGCACGGCGACGTAGGAGTCGTCCATGCGCTCCAGTGCCGAGCAGATGGCGTCGATGAAGCGGCTGTCGCCGGAACCGACCCGAGGGAGTGCCGCTCCGCCGTGCAGCCGCGGCGCTCGGCGCAGGTAGAGGTCGGTCCCGGCAGTCACCGGGACCTCGCCCAGGTCGCGCACTCGTGTGGCGACCTCTGCGAGCGCTCGGTCGAGGGAGTCGGTGCGCAGCGGCCCGGGGGGCCCGAGCGCGACGGGGAGTTCGTCGTGGTCGGCGCTCGAGCGCCCGTGCTGCTCCTCGAGGGTGACCACCAGGACCGCCCGGCCGGTGCCGTCGAGGATCTCTTCGACCTCGAGCACTCGACCGGTGCTCGGATTCACCGTGTTGGCCTCGGTGGGATCGGCAGGGAAGCCATCAGGGCCCGGGGCCCGGTAGAGCACGTGGCACTCGCCGAGGCGGGCCGCGCCACCGGCCGCCTCGCCTGTCAGGCGCAGGGTGCGGCGCGGGTTGTGTCGCGACGACCGTTGCGACCAGTCGTCGACGACCTCAGCATGCTCGATCGCGAACACCCCGTCGGTGGTGCGCCATTCGGGCACCGGGAGCCGGAGCCGGTCGAAGTGCTCCTGCCACTTGGGTTTGTCCTCGCGGGCGTGGAAGAGCACCGACGAGGCCACGAGCGCCGTGGCTCGCTGGCTCGGCGTCCACGATCCCGGTGGGATGCCGTCGACCAGGGCCCTGATCGACGCCTCGAGCTCGAGGGCGGCACGGCGCTTGTCGCTCACCACGACCTCAGCGACCGCTGCACCGCCGTGACTCGGTGCGGATGCGGTGTCGTCGCGGTGGTGCTCGGCACGTCGCGCCAGGAGCCAGTTGCGCAGGAGCAGGGTCGAGACGCAGTCGTCCTCGTTGTAGTGGGCGATCTCCGCGAGGAGGTCCGCGGCCTCGTCCTCGCGACCCTCGATGCGGGACGCGGTGAACTGGTGGTAGACGACGATGCTGTCCGCGCCACCCTGCAGCGCCCCCTCGCGCTCCGGCATGTAGAGGGGCTCGAGCTTCTTGATCGAGTAGGAGCGTTGCGAGACACGGATGCCCGAGCGCACCACGGCGTAGAGGTCGATGAACACGCGATCCCGCAGCAGCTGGTCCACCTCGTCCTCGTAGGTGCCGTGGCGCGCCGCCAGGCGGAGCAGAGCTGCGGGCTCGTAGGGCGCGTAGTGGTAGACGTGCAGGTCCGGCCACCGGCGACGGCGGGCGTTGACGTGGTCGACGAAGTCGACGAGCGCCTGCTTCTCCTGTGACCGGTCATGAGCCCAGAAGGCGCTGAAGCGCTGCTCACCGGTGTCGATCTCGATGAGACCGAAGAGGTATTCCAACCCCCAAAGACTCGACCCCCTCTCCCGCCACAGCGGGTCTCCCTCGAAGTCGAAGAAGAGGTCCCCGGCACTGGCCGGGGGCATCAGGCGCAGCGCCTCGGGGTCCACCACCTCGTGTCGGACACCACCGTCAGGATCCGCCTCCTGTTCGAGCTGGAGACGTGCCTGGTCGCGGAGCCGCGCGAGCGTCACGTCGCGCACCTCGGGCACCGGCTCGGTGCGGGCGGCCAGCTGGTCGATCGTCGTGACCCCGGCATCGGCGAAGCGGCGCCGCGTGGGTCGACGCACCCCGGCGACGAGCAGCACGTCGCGGCTGGCCTCCACCTCCGGCTCGCACGTGGGGCAGGACCCACAGGCCAGCCACCGCGCGTCACCCCAGACCGCGGCACCTTCCGCCGAGCGGTGGGCGGCGAGCAGCTCGTCCAGCCGGCGGCGTCGAGCCCGGAAGACCGGCAGCACCTCGGCGAGGGGAAGGTCCGTCGCCGCCCCGTCGCCGAGCACGAGCCGCGCCACCGGCGCCACCGGCACGTCGGCACCCTCCAGCAGTGCGGCATACGCGGCGATCTGGAGGAGGGCGGGCACGGTGGTGTGGCGGGCCAGCTTGGTGTCGCTGACGAGCCAGCCAGCAGGGGTGCGCTCGATGAAGTCGGCACGACCGACGAACCCGCCGTCGAAGAGGGTGGCCTGCGAAAGGACGTCGGCGCTCGAGTCGATGGCGTCAAGGGTGCGTGCCATGGCCGCCGACAGACCCTGCTGTGTCGAGACGGGAGAAGGCAGCTGGCGCACCCCACCCGGGTGCAGCCGGTTCAGCCGACGCAGCTCGGCCTGCTCGTGCTGGTCACCGAGGGCTGCGACGCGAGCGAGCATCAGGTCCTCCGCCACCACGACCCGCTCGCGCCGGCCCAGCCGCACGTCGAGCTCGGCGACCAGGGCGAACTCGCACGTGGCAGCGGTGCGTAGGTCGCTGGCGCTGATGACGAGGCGCCCGCCGTCGAGGAGGAACATGCTCCGAACCTACCCACGCCTCCCGACAGCGACCGGGGGGTGCTCGCCACTCAGATCCAGCTCGGCAGCCACATCCGCCAGCGCCAGTGCTCGTAGGGGATGGTGTCGGCGACGTAGACGGGATGGAAGAACGCGAAGAGGGCCAGGGTGAGCAGGAGGTAGCCCCCGACGACGAGCCACCTGGTTCGCCAGCGCCCGGAGTCGTCCTCCCGACGCCCCACCCACAGCCCGATCATGAACGCGATGGCGAGCACGACGTACGGCTCGAACGCCACGGCGTAGAACGTGAAGATCGTGCGGTCCTGGTAGAAGAACCATGGCAGGTAGCCGCCGACGAAACCGGCCGCGATGGCACCGGCCCGCCAGTCCCGGCGGCGCAGCCACCACCACAGCAGCACCGCGAGCGCGATGATGCCCAGCCACCAGACCGAGACCGTGCCGATCGGGTTGATCGCGGAGGCGCACTTGTCGGCGGTGCACCCGTCGACACCGATGGTGGAGCCCTCGTAGTAGAACGACGTCGGCCGCAGCTGGAGCATCCAGGACCACGGGTTCGACTGGTAGGGGTGCGGGGTCTCCAGGGTGGTGTTGAACCCGTACGCGTCCTGGTGGTACTTCAGCCAGTTGCGCAGCACCGGCGGCAGCCACTGCACCCCCTGGCCGGGGTTGAACGTGTCCCAGTGCCGGTGGTAGCCGTTGCTGGAGAGGAACCAGCCGGTCCACGACACCGTGTAGACCACGGCCGCCGTGACCACCATCTGCACGGCGGCGAAGGGCCCGTCCACGAGGAGCGCCCCCCGCGCCCAGCGACGCACCCCCGCCGCGCGCCGCGCGCCCATGTCCCACCACACGCTCATCAGCCCGAACGCCGCGAGGAAGAACAGCCCTGACCACTTGGTCCCGGTGCACAGCCCCAGGGACACCCCCGCGACCCAGCGCCAGGGCCGCCCCCCCAGCCACGGCCCGACCCCGCTCGGCCACTCCCCGCGCGGCAGGGCGCCGACCTTCTCCGCCAGGATCGCGCGGCTCCGGTCGCGGTCCACCAGAAGTGCGGCGAACGCGCAGAGGGCGAAGAACATGACGATGATGTCGAGGATGCCGGTGCGTGACATCACGAAGTGCGACCCCTCGAAGGCGAGGAGGAAGGCCGCCACGCAGCCGAGCATCGTCGAGCCGAACAGCCGCCTCCCGACCCGTCCCACGACGAGGATCGACAAGGTCCCGAGCAGGGCCACCGAGAAGCGCCAGCCGAGCCCGTTGTCCGCACCGAAGAGCCACTCCCCGATCCCGATCACCCACTTCCCGACCGGCGGGTGCACGACGAAGTCGCCGTCGGTGGTGGAGAAGACGTCGGAGTCGCCGCTGATGAACGCGGCATTCGGGTCGGTCAGGGAGTCCAGCGTCCGCATCTCGACGCCGTAGCGGATCATCGAGTAGCCCTGCTTGACGTAGTACGTCTCGTCGAAGACCAGGGCGTGCGGTCGATCGAGGTTCCAGAACCGGAGCATCCCACCCACCAGGGCGATGAGCCCGGGCCCGAGCCATCCCCACAACCGGTCGGTCGGCGCGAAGCCGAGCAGGCGGGCGCGCAGCTCGTCCGTCCGGGTCACCGGCACATCCTAGGTCGAGCTCGCGGCGTGCGAGGATCGCGTCATGACTGCTGGCGTCCTGGTCCTGGCGGCGACCCCGATCGGGGACCCCCGCGACGCCGCGCCCCGCCTCGCCGACGAGCTGCGCGGAGCCGACGTCGTCGCGGCGGAGGACACCCGTCGGCTCCGGCGCCTCTGCCAGGCCCTCGACGTCAGCCCGAGCGGGCGGGTCCTGTCCTTCCACGAGCACAACGAGGGCGAGCGCACCCCCGACCTGGTCGAGCGGCTGCTGGCCGGGCAGCGCGTCGTCGTCGTGACGGATGCCGGGATGCCGTCCGTCTCCGACCCCGGCTACCGGCTGGTCGCTGCCGCGGTCGAGGCGGACGTGCGGGTCACCTGCGTTCCCGGCCCGTCCGCGGTGCTGATGGCCCTGGCGGTGTCAGGCCTGCCCGTCGACCGGTTCTGCTTCGAGGGCTTCCTGCCCCGCAAGGGAGGGGAACGGTCCACGTCCCTGGCCGGGCTCGCCGCCGAGCCGCGCACGATGGTCTTCTTCGAGGCGCCGCACCGGCTGGCGCGCACGCTGACGACGATGGCCGAGGTCCTCGGAGCGGACCGCCGGGCAGCGGTGTGCCGCGAGCTCACCAAGACCTACGAGGAGGTCCGGCGCGGCACCCTCGCCGAGCTGGCCGAGTGGGCGCAGGAGGGGGTGCGCGGTGAGATCACCGTCGTCGTCGCCGGTGCCGCCCCCCGTGCTGCAGACCTGGCGGCCGAGGTCGCCCGGGTGCTGGCGCGGGTCGCGTCCGGCGAGCGCCTCAAGGAGGTCTGCGGTGACGTCGCGGTCGCCTCGGGCTTGTCGAAGAAGGTGCTCTACGACGCAGCGGTGGTCGCGCGCCGGGGCTGAACCCGATGCTGCGGTGCGGGGGCCGCGAGGCCCGGCCCACCGGCATACCGGCCGGTAACCGGGTGAATGTCACATTGGACAGGGCAGGGTCTGCCCTCGCCCATGACGGTGCCCACCGTTAGCCTGACCCTCGTGGCCACAACGA